>CACIOK010000011.1 GCA_902588255.1 uncultured Pelagibacteraceae bacterium | reverse complement strand
TAATCTTTGGTTTTTTGATTGTCACTTTAAGGAAGATCCAGTAATGCCAGGATGTTTGGGTTTAGATGCTATGTGGCAACTAGTAGGATTTTATCTTGGTTGGCTTGGGAACCCAGGAAAAGGAAGGGCTTTGGGTGTTGGATCAGTAAAATTTACAGGCGAAGTACTAAAAAATGTTAAAATGGCCGAATATATAATTGATATGAAAAGAGTTTTAATAAAAGAAGGTACTACAGTAGGTTTAGCTAATGGAGTTTTATTAGCTGATGGAAAAAAAATTTATACTACTGAAAACTTAAAAGTAGGATTATTTAAATCATGAAACGTGTAGTTATCACTGGTTTAGGAGTTGTTTCTTGTCTTGGAAATAATCAGAATGAAGTATTTGATTCATTAATTAATTCAAAATCTGGAATTTCATTTAGTGAAGAATACAAGGAATACAATTTAAAAAGCCACGTCCATGGTAAACCTAATATAAAACTTGAAGATTATGTAGATAGAAAAGTTATTAGATTTATGGGACCTGGATCAGCATACAATTATATATCTATGGCTGAAGCTGTTAAAGACTCAGGCTTAGAAGAAAAAGATGTGAGCAATATTTCAACAGGTATGATTATGGGTTCAGGTGGTCCTTCTATTGAAAATGTAATTTTAGCAGCAGATAAAACTAGAGATAAAAATCCTAAGAAAATGGGACCGTTTGTTGTTCCAAGGACAATGTCAAGTACAGCATCAGCAACTTTAGCAGTTCCATTTAAAATTAAAGGTGTAAATTATACTATTAGTTCTGCTTGCGCTACCAGCGGTCATTGTATTGGAAATGCCATGGAACTAATTCAACTTGGAAAACAAAAAATTGTGTTTGCTGGAGGTAGTGATGAAGTGCATTTTGCAATGACAGCAATGTTTGATGCAATGACAGCATTATCATCAAAATATAACGATACTCCGCAAAAAGCGTCTAGACCGTATGATAAAACTAGAGATGGTTTTGTAATATCTGGTGGAGGAGGTGTTTTAGTTCTTGAAGAATATGAACATGCAAAGGCAAGAGGAGCAAAAATTTATGCTGAATTAACTGGTTATGGAGCAACTTCAGATGGTTATGACATGGTAGCACCATCAGGTGAAGGAGCTGTAAGATGTATGAAAATGGCTTTAAGTACTAGCAAAAATAAAGTTGATTATATTAATACACACGGAACTTCAACTCCAGTTGGAGATATTACAGAGTTAAAAGCTGTGGGAGAAGTTTTTAAAGATAATTTACCAAAAATAAGTTCTACAAAATCTTTATCTGGTCACTCTTTAGGAGCAACTTCAGTGCATGAGGCAATTTATAGTTTAATTATGATGAAAAATAATTTTATTTCAGCCTCTATAAATATAACTGAAATAGACGATGAGGCAAAAAAATATCCAATAATCACCAAAGTTGAAAAAAATATAACTTTAAATTCCATTATGTCTAATAGTTTTGGATTTGGAGGAACGAATGCAACTTTAGTCTTTGAAAAGGTTTAAGTTATGAATTTAATGAAAGGTAAAAAAGGTTTAATTATGGGTGTCGCCAATGAAAGATCTATTGCTTGGGGAATTTCTCAAAAATTAGCTGAAGCTGGTGCCGAACTAGCATTTACTTACCTTGGAGATGCACTAAAAAAAAGAGTAATTCCTCTTGCAGAAAAATTAAACTCAAAAGTCACATTTAGTTGTGATGTTGAAAAAAAAGAGGAAGTGACAAAACTTTTTGAAGATATTAAAATAAAATGGGGTCAAATCGATTTTGTTGTACATGCAGTTGCTTTTTCTGATAAATCAGAGTTGTCTGGTGAATATTTAAACACTACAAGAGAGAATTTTTTAAGAAGTATGTTAATTTCATGCTTTTCATTTACAGAAGTCGCAAAAGAGGCATCTAAAATAATGAATAAAGGTGGAAGTATGCTTACTTTGACCTATGAATCTAACAAAGCTATTCCGAATTATAATGTAATGGGTGTTTGTAAATCAGCATTAGAGGCAAGTGTTAAATATTTAGCGAGAGATTTGGGAGCAAAAGGAATTAGAGTTAATGCAATAAGTGCTGGACCAATTAAAACTTTGGCGGCTTCAGCAATTGGAGATGCAAAGTTCTTATATAAGTGGAATGAGGATCATTCGTTTTTAAAAAGAAATGTAGATATTCATGATGTTGGAAACTCTGCATTATATCTATTAAGTGATCTTGGGGGTGGAGTAACTGGTGAAATTCACTACGTAGATGCTGGTTATAACAAAGTAGGTATGCCAGATCCAAAAAATATTACTTAATATTATGTCCAAAAGATATAGCGGTAAATCATTTAAAGATTCGAGTGTTATGAAAAAACCGAAGCTTTCCCTAAAAGAAAAAAGAAAACTTAAAAAAGAAAAAAAGAAAAATAAATAAAAAAGATTTTTTAATATTTTAAAACTATATCTTTACAGTAGCTATTTTTTTTTTAGGATCATAAAAAGGTTTATTGACTACAGTTGCTTTAATCATAGAAAATGATTTTTCTACGTCAAGAACATTACCAATATCTGCCTCCTCAATAGAAATCATGGCAAGAGCTATATTTTTTTTTAATCTTGGTGAATAAACTGCAGAAGTAACTTTACCTATCTCATTTTTATTTTTATAAATTTTCCAAAATGTAGTATTTGGTCTTTCTAATGGCTCACAATCAAGAATTAACCCAACTTGCTTACGTTTGATACCATTTTCTTTAATTTTTTTTAATGAATTTTTTCCAACAAAATTTATATTTGTATCAAGACTAACTAATCGATCTAAACCTAATTCATATGGATTAGTGTTTATATCAGCATCTGCATGATAAGATAACATTGCACCTTCTATTCTTCTAATCGATGAAGTATGCCCTGGCTGTAAATCAAACTCTTTACCAGTAGACATAATCTTTTCCCAAAGTAAATTACCTTTGGAACCATCTCTAAGATAAATTTCATATCCTAGTTCACTTGACCAACCAGTTCTTGATATAACTAAAGGTATTCCATCTAGCTCAAGTTCCCTAAGCCAGTAATATTTTAAATCCAATATACTTTCTCCAAATAATTTCTGCATTATTTTACTTGAATTTGGACCTTGTAATTGAAGAGGTGATACATCTGGCTCAACTACTCTTACATTCAGGCCAGAATTTATAGCAACACCTTGAGCCCATAATAAAATATCACTATCGCCTAAAGACAGCCAAAAATGATTTTCACCTAATCTCAATAGTACCGGATCATTTAATATACCACCCTCATTATTTACAATAAGAACATATTTACATTGACCTATTGATAATTTTGAAAGATCTCTTGGTGTTAGTAGTTGAATAAATTTATATGCATCAGGTCCGGTTATTTCCACTTGTCTTTCTACAGAAACATCACAAAGAATGGCTTTATTAATCAAATTCCAAAAATTTTGTTCTGGGTTTCCAAAATCTCTTGGGATGTACATATGATTATAAACTGAAAATCCTGTAGCACCCCATTTAACAGTTGAGTCAAAAAAAGGTGATTTACGTATTTGTGTACCAAATCCAAAATTTTTTTTATCTTCCATTATTTTTTTTTATTACAGTGTGTATATTTTAATATGAGTTTAAATTAATATTTAAACAACAGCTTGTTTAATAGAAAGTTTTACTTTTCCTCTATCAAAACCTATGACTTTAACTTTAACTTCATCACCTTCTTTTACAACGTCAGTTACTTTTGCAACTCTTTTATCTGCAAGTTCTGATATATGAACAAGCCCATCTTGTTTTCCAAGAAAGTTAACAAATGCCCCAAATTCCATAATCTTCATAACTTTTCCATTATAAATTTTATTCATTTCAGCTTTAGCTGTTAGATCTTTAATAATTTGTAAAGCTATATTTCTAGACTCATCATCTGGAGCAGCAACTGTTACAACTCCTTCATCATTAACATCTACTTTTGCACCTGATTTTTCTACTATCTCTCTGATAGTTGCTCCACCTTTTCCTATAACGGTAGCAATATCTTTTTTATCTACAGTGATCTTTTCCATTTTTGGAGTGTGTTTTCCTACATCGGCTCTTGATTTGTCTAATGCTTTGTTCATTTCGCCTAAGATATGAATTCTACCATCTTTGGCTTGGCTTAATGCCTGTTCCATAATTTCAAAAGTAATACCAGTAATTTTAATATCCATTTGAAGTGAAGTAATTCCATCTTTAGTTCCAGCAACTTTAAAATCCATATCTCCTAAGTGATCTTCATCACCCAAAATATCTGATAGGACACTAAAATCATCTCCTTCTTTAATTAAACCCATAGCAATACCTGCTACTGGTTCTTTGATTGGCACACCTGCATCCATTAATGCTAAAGATGTACCACAAACAGTAGCCATAGAAGAGGAGCCATTAGATTCAGTAATCTCTGATACTATTCTAAAAGTATATGGAAATGCTTCTTTTGAAGGAAGTGAGGAGTTAATTGCTCTCCAAGCTAATTTACCATGACCAATCTCACGTCTTCCAGTTCCAATTCTTCCAGTTTCACCAACTGAAAAAGGAGGAAAGTTGTAGTGAAGCATAAATCTTTCTCTATGCTGACCGTCTAAACTTTCTAGTCTCTGTTCATCATCTGAAGTACCTAAAGTAGCAACTACAATTGCTTGTGTTTCTCCTCTAGTGAACAATGCTGAGCCGTGAGTTCTTGGCAAAACACCAACTTCACAAGAAATAGGTCTTACATCAGATAAGCCTCTTCCATCAATTCTATTTTTGTTTTTAAGAATGTCAATTCTTACAATAGACTTTTCGAGATTTTTTAACTGACTGTTTACATCTAGATCTGTGTAATTTTCATCTTCTTCATAAAGTTTCTTTGCTTTATCTGTTATCTCTGAGATTTGATTTGATCTATCTTGTTTATCTCTTGTTGCAAAAGCTTTCTTCAAGTCTTTTGTAAAAGTTTCTTCAAGTTTTTTCTTAACCTCGGATAAATCTTTTTTTTCAACAGTCCATTCAGGTTTTCTACATTCTTTTGCGAGTTCATCAATCATTTTAATAACCGGAATAAAGCCTTCATGACCAAATTTAACTGCATTTAACATTTCTTCTTCTGTTAAACCGTTCGCTTCAGATTCAACCATAAGCACAGCATCTTTGGTGCCTGCTACAACTAAATCTAAACTAGAGTTTTCTAATTCGGCTTTTGATGGATTAAGAATGTATTTACCATCAACAAAACCAACTCTGGATGCTCCTACAGGACCCATAAATGGCATTCCTGAAATAGCTAAAGCTGCAGATGAAGCGGTAATCGCTAGGATATCTGGTTGGTTTTCTTTATCGTATGAAATTACAGTTGGTAACAACTGCACTTCATTTTTAAATGCATCAGGAAACAAAGGTCTGATTGGTCTATCAATTAATCTTGAAATTAATGTTTCACTTTCAGTTGGTCTTGCTTCTCTTTTAAAATAACCACCTGGTATCTTTCCACCAGCATAGTATTTTTCTTGGTAATTGACCGATAACGGAAAATAATCCATGTCTGGATTTATTTTCTTTGCCCCAACTACTGTTGCCATTACAACTGTTTCTCCACACTGAGCAATTATTGCTCCATCAGCTTGTCTTGCTATTTTGCCCGTCTCTAATGTAATTTTTTTTCTACCTACTTCTACTTCTTTTTTAAATACTTTAAACATTTACTTCCTTAAATTTAATTTAGTTAATATATTTTTATATGAATCAATTTTATATTTTCTTAAATAATCTAATAATTTTTTTCTTCTATTTACAGCTTTCAATAAACCTACAGATGAATGTTTATCTTTTTTGAACTGTTTAACATGTTTTGAAAGAGATTCAATTTTTTCAGTAAGCAATGCAATTTGTACCTCCGAAGAACCTGTATCTTTTTCATGTGTAGCTAAGTCTTTTGCTTTTTTTATCATTTTTATTCCTATTTATTTGTTTGTTTAATTAAATTTTCAATTTTCTCTGCATATTCAAATGAATCATCCTTGGCAAAAAGGATTTTTGGTAAAAATTTCATTATAATTTTTTTTGACAAAGTTTTTCTAATTAAAAATGAGTATTTTTTTAACTTTTCAACAGTTTCTTCAGCATTTTTTCCACCTAAAGGTAAAACGTATGCTTTCGCAACTTTAAGATCTTGACTCATTTTAACTTCAGTTACAGTAATATTATTTGTTTCTAGCTCTGGAACTTTTGCTTCATTTCTAACAAATATCATGCCTAATGATTGTTTTATCATTTCACCTACTCGTAATTGTCTTTGAGTGATTGGTTTTCCTAATTTATTATTCATTTTATATCATTCTTTCTGTCGATGTAGAATTAAAGACTTCAATTATATCTTTTTTTTGATAATCGTTAAAATCTCTTAAAGTTATACCACATTCTTGACCTGCGCTTACTTGTTTAGCTTGATTTTTTTCCCTAAAAATTGAGTTAATTTTACCATTATAAACTATAGCCCCATCTCTAATTAATCTTGCATTTGAAGTACTTAAAATTTCTCCCTCAACAACTTTAGATCCAGCAACTTTTCCTACGCTAGATACTTTAAATATCTCTAAAATTTCTGCAGATCCAATAATCTTTTCTTGAACATCAGGGGCTAATAAACCTGACATTCTTTTTTTAATATAATCTAAAACTTCATAAATTATATTATAAGATGAAATAGTAATTTTTTCATTTTCAGCTAATTTTTTTGCTTCTTTGCTTGGCTTAACATTAAACGCAATAAGAACAGCCTTTGATGCTTTTGCTAACGTTACATCTGTCTCAGTAACCATTCCTATGTCGGATAATATAATTTTTGGTTTTACTTCATCATGAGTTATTTGATTTATCGCCCCTTTTATAGCTTCTGATGATCCATGGACATCTGATTTAATTATAATATTTAATTCTTCTGAAATTTTATCTTTAAATGCTGACTCTTGAGTTGCAAAAGTTAACGGATTTTTGCCTTGTTTTGATTCATCAACTCTTGTTTCCCATAACGTTTTAGCTTCCTTTTCGCTATCTAAAACTACAAAATCATCTCCAGATTTTGCCGCGCCGTTTATTCCTAAAATTTCCACTGGAGCAGAAGGAAACGCTTCTTCTAAATTTTTACCCTTATCATCTATCAGCGCTCTAGCCTTTCCCCAGCTCAAACCACTAACAAAATAATCACCTTTTTTCAAAGTTCCAGATGTAACAATAACAGTAGCCACAGGTCCTCTTCCAATATCTATCTTTGACTCTAAAACTACACCAGTAGCTTTTGATTCAAAATTAGTTTTTAAATCTAAAATTTCTGCCTGTAGAACAATTGCTTCAATTAATTTATCTAAATTTTTTTTTGTTTTAGCGGAAATTTCAACCATTAAAGTATCTCCTGAAAGTTCTTCTGCTATAAGTTCATATTCCAATAATTGATTTTTGACTTTTTGTGCATCTGCTTCAGGTAGATCGCATTTATTTACAGCTACAACTATAGGAACTTTTGCTGCCTTTGCGTGTTTAATTGACTCAATTGTTTGTGGCTTAACTCCATCGTCTGCTGCTACAACTAAAACAACTATATCTGTTAATTTTGATCCTCTTGCCCTCATTTCGGTAAATGCAGCGTGACCTGGAGTATCTATAAAAGTAATTTTACTTTTTTGATTTTCAATTTGATAGGCGCCTATATGTTGTGTAATTCCACCAAATTCTCCAGAAACTACATTGGCGCTTCTCAAAACATCTAATACCGATGTTTTTCCATGATCTACGTGTCCCATTACAGTAACTATTGGAGGTCTATTTTTTAAGTTATCAGATTTGATATCTTTTATTTTTTTAACAATTTCTTCAGCTTTAGTTTCTCTAATTGGGTTATGTCCAAATTCTTTAACTAAATACTCTGCTGTATCTGCGGCTAGTGTTTGATTTATTGTTACAGTAACTCCCATACCCAAAAGATGCTTTATTACAGCACCTGATTGTTCTGCCATTCTATTTGCAAGTTCTCTTACGGTGATTGCTTCAGGAATATTAACATCTCTTTTAACTGGTTTAAAACTCTCTTGAGTTTCATCTTTTTTAAGATCTCTATTTTCTTTTTGTTTTGCTCTTTTTAAGGAGGCGATACTCCTTGCTCTCGTTTCAAGTTTATCACTTAAAGCTGCAGATACTGTAAGTTTTTGTTCTCTTTTTTTTGAAATATTTTTTTCTTTTGAATCTTTGTAATTTTTTTCACCTTTTATTCTTCTTGTAGCTCTTTGTTCTGCAAGTTTACGTCTTTCAAAATCATTGAATGTTGAAGAAATGTTTTTTTTAACATTTGAAGTTTTTGTCAAAAAAGATGGATTTTTTTTTAATCTTTGAGTATTAAGGTTTTTATTAAACGAGCTTTTTCCAGTAAATTTATTTGTTTTTTTTTCAATAACTACTGAATTTTTACTTTGAGTTTTTGCTATTTTAATATTTTCTATTGATTTCTTTGGAATGCCAGAAATAGTTAATTTTGTTTTTTTTTCCATGTTTCATTACTCAATCTTTATAAACTTTATTTCTTGCTGACATAATAAGCTCATCAGCTTCATCTTTTGATAGGGCAAAATCCTCTAGATAACCTTTAATTCTAATTCTTTCCCCTTTTATAATATCATAACCGCCAGTTAGTTCATCCGAAGCTAGATCAGCAAAATCTGATAATTTTAGTATTTTTTGTTCGCCTAAAGTAACTAACATTCCAGGTGTCAATCCTTTATGATTTATAAGTTCATTTTCTAAACCCAAATCTTTAATCTTGTTTGAAATTTCTTCCTGATCTTTCTGATAAAACTCTTTAGCCCTATCGATTAATGCCTTTGCTGTTTCCTCTTCGATACCTTCAATTTTAGTCAATGATTCTAGAGAACTATCTTTAATATCATCTATAGAAGAAAAACCCTCTGCTACAAGTAGCTGTCCTAGTGTTTCATCTAGCTCTAAATTCTTAACAAAGTTTTCTGTTTTTTCTTTAAATTCAATTTGTCTTCTTTCTGAATCTTCTTGATCCGTCATAATATTAATTTCATAATTAAGTAACTTAGTCGCTAATCTAACATTCTGACCTCTTCTACCAATTGCTTTGCTTAGATTTTCTTCAGTTAAAATTACATCCAATTTTTTTGAATCATTGTCTACATTAACTCGCTGAACTTCTGCTGGAGATAATGCATTAGAAACTACTATTGCTGGATCTTCTGACCAGTTTACAATATCAATTTTTTCTCCTTGTAATTCATTAACCACTGCTTGGACTCTTGAGCCTCTCATACCTACACAAGCTCCTACTGGATCTAAAGATGTATCAATTGCTTTTACACATATTTTAGCTCTGCTACCTGGATCTCTAGCTGATGATTTAATTTCAATTAATCCATCGTATATTTCGGGTACCTCTTGGATAAATAGTTTTTCCATAAATTTAGGATGTGCTCTTGATAAAAAAATTTGTTGTCCTCTACTTTCTCTTCTAACGTCATTACAGTATGCCTTGACACGATCTCCAGCTTTAATATTTTCTCTTGGTATCATTTCATTTTTTTGAATTATCCCTTCAGCTTTACCTAAATCAACAATTACATTTCCGAATTCTAAACGTTTTACTATACCGCTCAAAATTGTATCTTTTTTATCAATAAAATCATTGAATTGTCTTTGTCTTTCTGCTTCTCTTACATTGAAATTAATGACTTGTTTGGCGGTTTGGGCAGCTATTCTTCCAAAGTCAAAAGAGGGTAGAACCTGAAGTATTTCGTCACCTATTTTTTTATCTTTGTTTTCTTCTCCTAATTTTAGTGCATCTTGTAAATTTATTTCAGTATTTATGTTTTCAGGATTTTCTACTACTATCAATTTTCTAAAAATACCAATATCACCGCTATCTCTATTTATTAGAACTTTAATTTCATTATCCTGACCAAATTTTGACTTTGCAGCTTTTGCTATTCCAGTTTCCATAGACTCTATTATTAGTTCTTTATCAATAGATTTTTCTAATGCTACTGCTTCAGCAATTCTTAACAATTCTAATTTATCAGCTCTTTTATTTAACATATTTTTAACTGTTCCAAAAAAAAAATGGGCCGAAGCCCATTTTTGAAATTTCAACAATGTGAAACAAATATATGTATTTTTTTTATATTTTCAACTTTAATTACTTATTAAAAACATCTGCTTTATCTGTTTTTTCCCAAGAAAATGCGCCATTTGACTCTGGCTCTCTTCCAAAATGGCCATATGCAGCTGTTTTTTCATATATAGCTTTGTTTAAACCTAACATTTCTCTTATACCTCTTGGGCTTAAATCAAAATTTTCATTAATTAATTTTTCGACGTGCCTATTTTTTTCCTCATCGTTATCAAAAAGATCTACATAAATAGACAAAGGCTTAGATACGCCAATTGCATATGCAAGTTGAATTAAGCATTTATCTGCTATCTTTGAAGCAACAACATTTTTTGCTAAATATCTTGAGGCATATGCAGCTGATCTATCAACTTTTGTAGGATCTTTTCCTGAAAAAGCTCCACCACCATGTGGTGCTGCGCCTCCGTATGTATCTACTATTATTTTTCTTCCAGTCAATCCGCTATCCCCGTCTGGTCCACCAATTACAAAATTGCCTGTAGGATTTATATAAATCTCCTTTTCATCAAGATTTCCTAATAAATTTTTTGGAATAGACCTCTGAATGTATGGCATACAAAGCTCTTTAACTTTTGCTAAGTCAACATCTTTGGAATGTTGAGTAGAGATTACCACTGATTTTACCGCATTAGGCAAGCCATCTTTATACTCAATTGTAATTTGACTTTTTGAATCTGGCTCTATTCCTTTTAGCTTTCCAGACTTTCTATCTTCAGCCATCAATCTTAAAATTCTATGTGAATAATGAATGGGAGCTGGCATTAGAACATCAGTTTCATTACATGCGTATCCAAACATAATTCCCTGATCTCCAGCACCTTCGTCTTTATTCCCAGATGAGTCTACACCCATGGCTATATCTGCTGACTGGGAGTGTAAATGAGTTTCTATCTTAGTGGTATCTTTCCAACTAAAACCATCTTGGTCATAACCAATATCTTTAATACATTCTCTAACTTTTTGAATTAAATCCTCTTCTTTAATTTCAGGCCCTCTTACTTCTCCTGCTAAGACCACCTTGTTTGTTGTTGTTAAAGTTTCACAAGCTACCCTTGATTGAGGTTCTGCACCCAAATAACTGTCTACAACCATATCTGATATTCTGTCACAAACCTTATCTGGATGTCCTTCTGAAACTGACTCGCTGGTAAATAAATAATTTTTTTTCATCTTAACTCCCTTTCTTTTTTAAAAAAAAAATTAAAGTAATATAAAATAGTAAAAAATAAAAGAAAATCTTATTACCATGTTTGGCAAATATAGTTTTAGAGATCATTTTGAAATTTTTAATTTCGAAAGTTCCCTTTTCAGTTGATTCCACTTTGCTTACTATTTGTCCTATTGGATTAATATAAGCAGAGATACCATTATTTGCAGAACGAACCAAATTTTTTCCCTCCTCAATGGATCTAAATATTGAATGTGAAAAGTGCTGATGTGGTCCTATTGTGTTTCCAAACCATCCGTCTTCGGAAATATTTAATATAAAATTGAATTTTTCACCACTATGATTAAGGTTTCCCGAATAAATTATTTCATAACAAATAAGTGGAAGAAACTTACTATTATTTATTTCTAAAATTTTTCTTTTATCATCTTTACTGAATGACTGATAACCTTGAGTAATTTTTTTTAAACCAAATTTAGAAAATATATTTTCAAGTGGTAAAAACTCACCAAATGGAACAAGTTTATTCTTCTTATATATTCCCAAAATATTTAAATTGTTATCTAAAACTACTAAAGAATTATAAATTTTTAGACCATTCTTAGAATTTATACCTAAAATAATTTTATGATTTTCTGAAAAATTATTTTTAAAGGTTTCTCTATAAATATTTAGATCTTCTAAATATATGTTTGTTAAAATTCCTTCAGGAAAAATAAATAAAGTTTTTTTTTCTTCTTCAGGTTCGCTAAGTTCAATTAATTCATTAATAATCACATTTGGATCTTCATTTTGAAAAAATCTATTTATTTCTATTTTAGGTGAAATAACTTTTATACTAGTATCTAAATCAATTAATTGTTTTTCGTGATACTTATTAAGTATATTTTTACCAAAAAAAATATTAGTACAAACCAAAACTAAAGAAAAAATAATTACTAGTATTTTAGAAAATTGAATTCCCTTAAAAAATACTAGTACTGGCAATAAAAAAAGGGTAATTGATAATAAATTAAATGAGTAAGTGCCTATAATCGATAGTATCTGTATAAAACTAGTATATTCTAACCAGCTATATGCAATTAAATTCCAGGGGAAACCACCTAATATATTTCCTCTTATAAATTCCACTAATGAAAAAATTAGAGCAAAAATTAATATAGATTTATAATCTTTTTTTAAATTTAAAAATGAACATACAAATGTAATAAGACCATAAAATAACCCGAGAAACATAGGTATTAAAAAAAATGCAACTGGGATTAATGGTAAAAAAATCTCCTCAAATGTTAAAGAATTTATAATCCAATAAATATTTGATACGAAATATCCAAATCCAAATATCCAACCTATTAAAAATAGTCTTAACTTACTTTGGTAAAAATTTGAAACAATAAAAATAAACAGAAAAGGGAAAGTAATAAAATTAAGTATTAAAAAATTGTAAGGGGGCAAACTAAATGAGCTAATTATCCCAAGAACTAGAGGTATAATAAAAAAAAACAATTGATTATTTATTTTTTTAAACAATTTATTTATTTAGACTTTGTAGTATTTTTTTTTCTTTGTTACTCATTTTTTTATAATCTTTATTTCTTTTATGATCGTATCCTAATAAATGTAAATAACCATGTATCCAAGTTTTATCAAATTCGTAACTAAAATTTGATGACAAAGATTTATTATTAATTATTTCAAAACTAATGGCTATATCTCCAATGTAAGAATTATTTTTTAAGGGAAATGACAATACATCTGTTTTTTTGTTTTTTTTTCTAAATTTATTATTGAGTTTTTTCATTATATAATTGTTTGTTAGTAAAATAGAAAATTCTTGATCTTTATTTTTAAAATATGAAATTTTTTTCAATTTATTTAATTTTTGCTGCAAGTATTTTTTTGGATCTTTAATTTTTTTTTTCCACTTTGGGGAATCAACTACTACATTTACTTTTATCATTCATCTCTATTTTGATCTGAATAAGCTTTAACTATTTTTGAAACAAGTGGATGTCTAACAACATCCGTATGATCGAAATCAACTATTGCAATTTCATTAAGATGTCCTAAAAGTTTTTTTGATCTATTAAGACCTGATAAAGATTTGTTTGGTAAATCTATTTGAGATGGATCGCCATTAATAACAATTTTTGAGTTTTCACCAATTCTAGTCAAAAACATTTTTATTTGTGTATCTGTTGCATTCTGGGCTTCATCTAAAATAGCAAAAGAATTTTTTAGAGTTCTGCCTCGCATAAAAGCTAATGGGGCAATTTCTATATCTCCAATCTCAATTTTTTTTTGGATCTTCTCATAATCTAGTAAGTCATATAAAGAGTCATAAAGAGGTCTTAGATATGGATCAACCTTTTCTCTCATGTCGCCAGGCAAGAAACCTAATCTTTCTCCTGCTTCAACTGCTGGTCTTGAAAGAATAATTCTTTCAATTTTTTTCTCTAACAACATTGTTAGGGCTACTGCTACAGCTAAATATGTCTTCCCTGTTCCCGCGGGTCCTGCTGATATAATCACTTCACTTTCTCTTAATGACCTAACATATTTTTTTTGTTTTTCTGATCTTGGAATTACTGATTTTTTTGGAGTTTTGATTATATATTCTATATTTTTTTCAGCATTATTTATTTTTTCATCAATCATAAATTTATCTACAGAGGAAATTATATCTTTTTTTTCTACAGTGCCATTTATTTTAAACTGTTCATATAAAAATTTTACAGCATTTTTAATTAATTCATTCTTATTAGAATTACTTTTGACTAGAATTGAATTTCCTCTTGAATA
Source organism: uncultured Pelagibacteraceae bacterium (assembly GCA_902588255.1). Taxonomy (GTDB): domain Bacteria; phylum Pseudomonadota; class Alphaproteobacteria; order Pelagibacterales; family Pelagibacteraceae; genus Pelagibacter. Next base: position 16,755 of record CACIOK010000011.1, on the reverse strand, counting down.
AATTTTAGTTTCAGTAATTCTTTCAAGTTCTTTTATATTATTATTAAATTCACCAACAACTCCCAACAACATTTCATTATTTTGAAATATTATACTTAAAGTATCATTATCAGAGTAAACAAACCGAAGTTCGGAATTTAATTTTTTATATACAGTATTTCTCAAACTACGCAGCTCTCATATTGTTGTTTACAACTTCACCAAATAAACTATTTTGATTACAATTTGCTATTTTTACTTTAATAATTTTTCCAATATTCTTTTCATCACCTTCAAAAATAACTGAATTTAAATACATATTTCTACCAAATAGTTTATTTTGTTCTTTCATTTTATTTTCAACTAGAATATCGATTGATTTATTTTCAAAAGATTTATTCATTTCTAACTGATGGGAAAATAGAATTTTTTGCACTTTAATCAGTCTATCTTTTGATATTTCATTATCAATCAACTTTAAATCTGCTGCCTTTGTGCCTGGTCTAGGACTAAAAATAAAAGAATATGAATTTATAAATTTAATTTTTTTTATTAAGTTAATTGTATCCTCAAAATCTTTGTCTGTTTCACCAGGATATGAAATAATAAAATCGCTTGAAAATTCTATTTTAGAGTCAATTTTCTTCAACTTTTCATAAATATTTAAATATTCTTCAACAGTATGTTTTCTATTCATTAGTTTTAAAATTTTATTAGAACCACTTTGTATTGGTAAGTGAATAAAAGGCATTAATTTTTTATTTGTCGAATAACAATCAATTAAATCATCTGTCATATCTCTTGGATGCGAGGTGGTATATCTTATCCTATCTAACTCAGAATATTTTTCTAGTTCATTAAGTAGATCAGAGATTTTGTAAACCTTAGAATTTTCTTCATAAGAATATGCATTTACATTTTGGCCTACCAAAGTAATTTCTTTTACACCATTTTTTATCAGCTCCTCTGCTTCGCTCATTATCTTTCTAAAAGGTCTTGAATATTCTGGCCCTCTTGTAAAAGGCACAACACAAAAATGACAAAATTTATCACACCCTTCTTGTATAGTTAAAAATGATGAGATTTTACTACTAGAATTTTTAATTTTATCAAAATACTCAAACTTTTCAATTGTATCAAAATCAGTTTCTTCTTTTTTTTTCTTTTCAGTAAAATTTTTTATCAACTGATTTATTTTATGATAAGATTGTGGACCTATTACAATATCTATATAAGGTTCTCTCTTAAGCATTTCTTGGTTTTCGGCTTGAGCCACACAACCTGCAACAATCATGATTGGTTTATTTTTTTTTTTATACAATTTTTTTACTCTTCCTACTTCATGATAAACTTTTTCTTTAGCTTTATCTCTTATATGGCATGTATTCAATATATAGCAATTTGCATCATCATGTTTATCCGTTTTAATAAAACCAATCTTTTTTACTGAATCAAAAATACGATTTGAGTCGTATACATTCATTTGACAGCCAAATGTTTTGATAAATATTTTTTTTTCCATCTAGGATTTTTTTTTAATGCCGTATAATTCTAATTTATGATCAACCAATTCATATCCATATTTTTCAGCAACTTTTTTTTGAAGTTCTTCAATTTCATTATCAACAAATTCTATAATTTCTCCTGATTTTATATCAATCAAGTGATCATGATGACCTTCGTTTAGTTCTTCATATCTTGCTTTTTCACCTTTAAAATCATGTTTTGCTAAAATTCCACTTTCTTCAAATAACTTGACCGTTCTATATACAGTAGCGATGCTAATTTTTTTATCGACTTCTGAAACTCTATTATATAATTCATCAACGTTTGGATGGTCAGTAGATTCGGACATAACCTTTGCAATAATCTTTCTCTGATCTGTAAGTTTCACTCCCTTATCCTTACATTTTTTTTCAATATTAGATGACATTTTTTTATTCTAACTCAAATAAAGTGGTTTAATCAAATTTTTTTTAATTTTATATTTATTACACAATTCGGGTATTTTCTCATATTTTATATTATGATATTGCGAAAGTAGTGATAAATTTTTTAAAATTTCCTTTTTAATGGAATTCTTTAAATTTATAAAATCTAAAAAGCTAAAACAATAATAGTCAATATTTTGTGAAACATGATAACCCTTAGCTATAGAAATAGAGTTTCTTATTCCAGCAAAGCTACCAGGACCTCTATTTACATAAATTCTACTTAAGTTTTTTATTAATAATTTATTTTTATTTAATAAATCATCAATTAAAATTATTAATTTATCAAAATTATTTTTACTATTTTCATGCTTACTAGTATAAACATTTTTATTATCTTTTATGAGAGTTAAAAAAATTTTATTTGTAGTTGCATCAATAATTAAATCGTTCATAATTTTAATTTTATTTATTATTAATTCTAAGGCAGATGAAAATAATATCAAATATTATTCTAAAGATTTAGGAACCCTAGCATTAATGTACCACAGATTTAACGAAAATAAATATCCTTCAACTAATATTCAAATGGATGTTTTTACAAAACAAATAAATATTATTAAAGATAAGAGGTATGAGTTTGAAAATCCTAAAAATTTTGATTTAACATTCAATAAGCCAAAATCTAAAAAGAAAATTTTATTGACAATTGATGATGCTTTTAGTTCTTTCTATGAAAATGCCTGGCCCTTTTTAAAAAAAAATAAAATTCCATTTATATTATTTGTATCTACAGAACCTGTTGGTAAAAATGGTTATATGACATGGGATCAAATAAGAGAAGTTGAAAAAGAAAATTTTGCATTTATTGGAAACCATTCTCATTCACATGAATATTTATTAGATTTGAGTTTTAAGGATTTTAAAAAAGATATTGATAACTCAATTAAAATATTTGATGAGAAGTTAGGCTATAATTCAATCTTTTTTTCATATCCATTTGGTGAATATAGCCTGGAACAAAAAAATTATATTAAAAAAAAATTCAAATATGCATTCGGTCAACATTCGGGGGTAATAGATTTCAATAAAGATATTTATGAACTACCAAGATTTCCAATTAACGAAAAATATGGAGATTTAAAAAGATTTAATTTTTTAATCGATCTTTTGCCTTTACAATCTAAAAGTATTTTACCAATAGACAAATATATTACAAATAATAATCCTCCAAAATTAATTATAAATTTTTTTAATGATCAAAAAAATTTAAAAAATATTAATTGTTTCTCAGATGAAGGAAATAATTGGGAAAAATCAAAAGTTGTATTTGAGAAAAATAAATTAATAGTCAATTTTAGAGAAAAATTTATTTTTAGAAGAGGTAGAATTAATTGTTCATTAAATGATACTGACGGCTGGAGATGGCTTGGCTTGCAATTTTCAGTAAAATTAAATTAAACTTTTTAGTTTTTTACTAGAAGGAAGTAATTTAACATCGTCAAATTCTGTTAAATTATTTTGTTTTATAATTTTTTTTAAAATCTTTACATATTCTTTACCAGTTTCAGCATATTTATCTAAATAGTTTGCAAGAATTAAACTATCTACTTTCATTTTATTATCTCTTAATTCTGCTCTTGCTAATCTAAAATCTTTATAGCTAGAGTGAGTATTTAAGTTTCTTTGGTATGCCCTGACTGAAGATTTTAAAATTTTAAATTTCATAATTTTATGAGTTGTATTATTATCAGCTCCAGCAGGTTTAATACCCTCACCTGACCAAGTCCATTGACCAAACAAAGCATTACCCTCTAACGCAAATCTTGAAGTACCCCATCCTGTTTCTTTTGCAGCTTGTGCTATTGCCAAAGATACAGGTATTTCATCCATTCTAATTTTTAAAGTTGATAAGTCTTTATTAAGTACACCGTATTGTTTAAATTTTATATTTAACCATTTTTTTTCTAAATTTGTATTTTTATTTTTATTTAAAACGTTAAAAAGTTTTCTTCTATCAAATTTAATCCTATTATTTTCCTCTAAAATTAAGGGTAAAATTATTTTTATAAATAAGTTTTTTTTTTTAGTCGAACTTTCTATCATTTTCATTTCTTCTGGTAATAGTGACAACGTTATAGGCTTAACTAATTTTGTTTTTCTAACATCTTCAAGGGTATAATTCGTATCCTTAAATAATTGTTCAATTGTTGATGCATTTAATCTAACTGTGTCAGTTGGTAATTGATCAAATTTAAAAACGTCTTCAAATAAATTTTTTATATTTAATCCTTCATCTAATTTAGAATCATTTTCTAAGGGCTTACCTTTTAAAACTTTTTCTAAAGTACTTTTAGATTTATTTTCAATTTCGTTAGATGCTAAAATTACATTTTTTTGAAAATCAATAAAACTTGGGAGTAAGAAAGAAAATATGATAATTGCAACACTTACTAATAAGGTATAGCCAAGACTTTTAATATCATTATTTACTTGTGGTAAAGTTATTTTTTTTTTTTTTGAAATTATAAAACCTTTTTTTTTTAGAACTTTTTTTATTTCTTCTAAATCAAATTTTTTTTTTAACATTGTCAAATTGCTTCAACTTCATTAACTTCGGGTATATAGTGTTTCAATAAATTTTGAACTCCTTGCTTCAAAGTCATTGTAGAACTAGGACAACCAGAACAACTTCCTTTTAACTGAACTTTAACTTTGCCATCTTTATATTCTTTAAATTGTATATCTCCTCCATCTCGAGCTACCGCAGGTCTAATTTTATCATCTAATATTTTAATTATTTTTTTTTCTATTTCCTTAAATTCTTTTTTACTTTCTATTATAATACTTTCATCATAAATAAAGTCTTTTCCCTCTAAATAAAATTCACCAATTAAAGATTGGGCTATATGCTTAATATCTTCCCAATCAATATTTTGATCTTTGTTTATTGATAAAAAATCTTTTGCTAAAAAAACTCCAGTCACTCCATTGATTGAAAGTAGACTTTTTACTAAATCATTATTAATTTCATTTTTTTTTGTTATTTCAATTTGGCCACTTTTAGAAACTATTTTTCCAGGAATAAATTTTAAAGAGTTAGGATTCGGAGTTGTTTCAGTTTGTATAAACATGTATATGAATATAGTAATTTATTTTCAAAAACCTATAATTTTTTTCATTTCTTTTACTTTTATTGAGGCATATTTATTAGCTTTTTCTGTACCTCCTAACAATATTGCGTCTAAATGTTTTTCCTCATTTAATAACTTTTTTATTTCTTTAGAAATTGGTTCAATTTTTTCAACTAAGAGACTTGAAAGTTTATCTTTAAAGTCAGAAAAGTTCTTACCACTAAATTCCATTTTAGACTTTTCAATACTTGAGTTTGATAAACTAGAATAAATTTCTAATAAATTTAATACTTCGGGTCTATCTTTTAAATTCTCTTCTTCATTTGGCATCGGCATTGTATCTGTTTTTGATTTTTTAATTTTGTTTATTATTTTATCTTTATCATCAGTAAGATTTATCCTGCTCAAGTCAGATGGATCAGATTTACTCATTTTTTTTGTGCCATCTTTTAAACTCATAATTCTTGAAAAATTTTTTTGAATTAATGATTCCGGAATTTTTAAAAAATTAGGAGTTTGAAATTCATTGTTAAATCTTAAGGCAATATCCCTACATAATTCTAAATGTTGTCTTTGATCATCACCGACAGGCACATGAGTTGAATCATAAAGTAATATATCAGCTGCCATTAAAACTGGATAAGTATAAAGTCCGACACTTGCTTTTTCTTTATCCTTACCAGCTTTTTCTTTGAACTGAGTCATTCTATTTAACCAGCCCATTCTGGCTATACAGCCTAAAATCCACGCACCTTCAGAATGAGCGGGTACAGATGATTGATTAAAAATTATAGATTTTTTTTCATTTAATCCGCATGCAATGAATGTTGCTAAAGTTTCTCTAATATTTTTCTTTAATTCTTTTGGATCTTGATTCACAGTAATCGCATGTAAATCTACAATGCAATAGACACATTCTGTATCTTTTTCATTTTGAAGTTCAACAAAATTTTTAATAGCACCTAAATAATTACCTAGATGCAAATTACCTGAAGGTTGAACACCAGAAAAAATTTTTTTAGACATTAAACTAATACTTTAAATTAATATCACTAATTTTGAAAGCCTTGATCAAAAAAGCAATTAATAAATAAGAAATAAGTCCAACTATTACAATGCCAATAAGAAAAACTGATTTAAAACTTTGGTCGTAAGCTAGATTCGTTTTAAAAAGAGTTATTAAATAGTAAATTAAAATTCCCATAATTAATGAAGAAATTAGTGTTTTAAAAAATTTTGAAAAAAAATCAGAATTAAAATCAAAATATTTATCTTTTTTTAAAAAAATAAATAATAAAATAGAATTAAACCAAGATGAAATCGTAGTGGCAATAGGAATAATTATAAATCCGATTTTTTTAAAAAAAACTATACTTATTAAAATATTTAATAAAACAGAGGCTAAGGATATGTAAAAAGGTAACTTAGTATTATTTCTTGCAAAGTAAAAACTAGAAAAAACTTTTATTAAAGAAAAAGCAGGAAGTCCAAGGGCAAAATAGAATAATGCTTTCGATGAATTCTCAACTGATATTTTATCAAATGAACCATAACCAAATAAAGCTGATATAATTTGTTCCGATGCAAGCAATAAAGCTATAGTCGCTGGTAAACTTAAAAATAAGCTCAACTCTAACGCTTTATTTTGTATTAAAGATATCTTATCTTTTTCATTGCTATTAACATACTTGGAAAGTTGGGGCAAAATAACCGTACCAATTGCAATTCCAGCAATTGCAAGATTTATTTGATAAATTCTATCTGCATAATACAAATAAGAAACTGCACTTGCTTGAAATGAAGCAATTATTGTTCCAACTAAAATATTTATCTGGGTTACACCTGATGAAAAAATACTTGGCAATAATTTTAAAAAAAATTCTCTAACTTTATTATTAATCGAAAAATTAAAAATGAATTTTGGAGAATAAAACTTTTTTACATAAAAAAATAAATAAATAAACTGAGTTATGCCAGCTAAAGTTACTGCATATGATAAATAATAAACAAGCTCATCTCCTAGAAAGTTTCCATAAAATAGCACTGATATTAAATAAAAATTCAAAATAACTGGTGCGGCTGCAGCTGCAGCGAATCTATTGTGAGAATTTAATATTGCAGAAAAAAAGGATGATAAGCTTACAAAAAATAAAAATGGGAAAGTTATCCTAGTTAAATTTATTGCTATATTCATTTTTTCTTCACTTCCACTAAAACCAGGAGCGATAAGAAAAACAAAATAAGGCATAAAAATTTCAATAACTAAAACTAAAAAAAATAAAACTAAAATTAGTAAACTAAAAATGTTTGTAGCAAATTTTTCAGATTTTTCTTTTCCATTTGAAAGTTCTGACGCATAACTTGGGACAAAAGCTGCATTAAACGTTCCTTCAGAAAATAATCTTCTAAAAGTATTTGGAATTCTAAAAGCAACAAAAAATGCATCTGCCAATGGGCCAGCTCCTAAAAATATTGCAATTAGTATATCTCTTAAATAACCCAGTATTCTACTAATTATCGTAAAAAAACTGAATGTCCCTGTTGACTTAATAAGGTTCATAAATCATATTAGTCTTAAAATTGCTCTATTTGTATATCTAATTATCATAAATGAAAAAAACAAAAATTGATCATTACACAGACAAAGAAGCCTTAGATTTTCATATTACCAATAAATCAGGCAAGATTGAGATCATATCCTCTAAACCGATGACAACGAAAAGAGATCTAGCTTTAGCATATTCTCCAGGTGTTGCAGCTCCTGTCAGAGAAATATCAAAAGATCCCAATGCCGCCTATGATTATACTACCAAAGGGAATCTAGTAGCTGTAATAAGTAATGGCTCTGCAGTTTTAGGAATGGGAAATTTAGGTGCTTTAGCTTCAAAACCAGTAATGGAAGGTAAAGCTGTTTTATTTAAAAGATTTGCTGATATAAATTCTATTGATATTGAAATTGACTCATCTGATCCAAATGAAATCATTAAAAGTATTAAAAGTATTGCAGGAAGTTTCGGTGGAATAAATTTAGAAGACATAGCTGCTCCAGACTGTTTCATCATTGAGGAAAAACTTAAAAAAATTTTAGATATACCTGTCTTTCATGATGACCAGCATGGAACTGCAATAATAACTACTGCAGCATTAATCAATGCATTGGATATATCAAAAAAATCAATAAAAAAAATTAAGGTGGTTGTTAATGGGGCAGGTGCATCTGCAATTGCCTGTACTAATTTACTAAAAAAAACAGGAGTGCCTCAAAAAAATATTATAATGCTTGATAGTAAAGGTGTTTTATATCGAGGTAGAGATAATTTAAATCAATGGAAATCTTCACACGCAATTGAAACCAAAAATAGAACTTTAGATGATGCAATAAAGGATGCTGATGTTTTTTTGGGGTTATCCTCAAAAAGTATTTTATCAAAAAAAATGGTAAAAAAGATGTCAAAAAATCCAATTATTTTTGCATGTGCAAATCCTGATCCAGAAATTACACCAGAAGAAGTTGAGGAAGTACGTGATGATGCAATTATAGCAACTGGAAGGTCAGATTATCCAAATCAAGTTAATAATCTTATTGGATTTCCATATATTTTTAGAGGAGCTTTAGACGTAAGAGCTAAAACAATAAATGAAGAAATGAAAATAGCTGCATCAAATGCAATAGCAGCACTTGCAAGAGAAGATGTTCCTGATGAAGTGGTTGCGGCAATGGGTGGAGAAAGACCGAAATATGGAAAAGAGTATATTATTCCTTCAACTTTTGATCCTAGATTAATTGTTGAAATACCAGTTGCGGTAGCAAAAGCTGCTATTAAAAGTGGTGTCGCTAGAAAAAATATAAAAGATTTTGATGTTTATAAAGAACAACTTAAACAAAGGCTTGATCCTTCTGTAACTATTATGCAAGGTATCAATAACCAAATTAAAAAAAATCCAAAAAAAATTGTTTTTGCAGATGGTGAGGATGAAAATACTTTAAAAGCTGCAATTGCATTTAAAAATAGTAAATTAGGAATTCCTATACTGGTAGGTAAAAAGGAAAAAATAAAAGAACAACTTAAAAATATTGGTTACAGTGAAAATCTTGATATTGAAATAGTAAATTCAACTAATAAAGAAATGAGGGCAAAGTATGCAAATTATTTATTTAAAAGATTACAAAGAAAAGAAGGTTTATTAGAAAGAGACTGTGATCGAATGATAAGAAATGATAGAGTTATCTGGACATCATGTATGGTTTCTTGCGGTGACGCAGACGGAGCAGTAACTGGTAATACCAGAAAATATGCGGCCTCATTAGAAAAGATAAATAAGGTAATAGATGCAAGATCAGAAGAGATAATGTTTGGTTTAAATATGATAGTAAATAGAGGTAAAACTGTCTTCATAGGTGATACAAGTGTACATGAAAGTCCAACTGCTAAGCAACTCGCTGAAATAGCAATTTCATCTGCTAGAGTTGTAAGACTATTTGGATTTGATCCAAAAGTTGCATTTGTTTCTCACTCAACATTTGGACAACCAGCAACAAGTCAAACTAAACATATCAGAGATGCTGTTGAAATTTTACAAGATAAAAAAGTTGATTTTCAATTTGATGGTGATATGCAGCCTGATGTAGCTCTAAATGAAGAATATAAAGAATTATATTCTTTTTCTGGGATAGTTGGAAATGCAAATATATTAATTATGCCTGGTCAACATAGTGCAGCAATATCTTATAAAATGATGAAGGAACTTGGAGGAGCAAAAGTAATAGGGCCATTTTTGATTGGATTAGGTCAACCGATAGAAATTGCCCCATTAAGATCTTCTACTTCAGATATATTAAATCTTGCCTCAATAGCTGCATATTCTGCTGGTGTTATTAACTATGGTAAAAAAAATTAGTTTTTTTGGATCCTCAAATCTTCTACTAAAAAAATACTTGCTATAACTTTTTCTACATCCAATATATCTCTTGCTTCTTCTAAGACTTCTTTCCTTTCTTCTTTTGTTATAGCAATACCATATATAAAAATTTTCTTCTTATACGTATCAATATTATAATTTGAAGCTTTTATATTTTTATTTAAAATCATAGCTGTCCGTAGTTGTGAAGTAATTAATAAATCTTTAGCCGACTGCTTAAAATTAAACTCTTCCTTAACTTTAATATCATTTCTAACAGATCGAACGCCTTCCGTTTCCCATGCAACTTTAGTAATTTTAAGTTTTTCTTCAGGATTATCAACTTTTCCAGTCAAAAAAATTCTTCCATCTAAAACTTTAGTATTAATTGATAAAATATAGTTTTTATTCATCAGAAGTAATCTGGCACCTAAGTTTTTTTGCATTATTGAATCATCAATTTGCGTTCCCAAAGATCGTGGATCCAAAGCTATACTTACCCCTGTACCAAAAACTCCCTTTGAACCTGTTCCAACGCATGAATTTAAAATAAAAAAAAACAGAAATATTAAAATTAAATTACTTTTCATTTTTTAATTTTAAATAGTAGTTATAAATTTCTTTTTTTGAAATATTTCTATTTGCACTTATAAAATTTGTAATATCTTTTATGCTCAAACTTTTTGACATTTTCTTTATATATTTTTTATCTGATTCGTTTAAATTATTGGAAACATTTTTATTATTGTTTTTTTCAGAGATAACAACTGTTAGCTCTCCTTTTAAATTTTTTTCAAAAGGTTTTAACTGATCAACTTTAGTTCTTATAAATTCTTCGTAAAACTTAGAAATTTCTCTACAAATTACTATCTCTCTGTTAAAAAAAAAAAGATTTAATGGTTTGATAATTTTATTAATTTTTTTTGCAGATATAAAAAAAACTATAGAAGAGTTTATATTGGATAATATATTTAGTTGATCTTTGATCTCTTTTTCTTTTTCTGGAAAAAAACCAATAAAATAGTATTTATCAGAAAAACCACTGATTGAAACCGCAGATGTAACAGCAGAAGCACCTGGGATTGGAAATACTTCAATTTTTTTTTTTATACATTCTTTAATCAAAATTCTTCCTGGATCTGAAATAGATGGAGTTCCTGCATCAGAAATTAACGAAACTATTTTTTGTGATTTCAAAATATCAATTATTTTTTTTAAATTTTTAGTTTCATTAAACTTATGGTAAGAAATTAAATTAGATTTAATGTTATATTTATCAAACAATTTTTTTGATACTCTTGTGTCCTCACATAAAATATATTTAGAATTTTTTAATACTTCTATTGCTCTAAAAGTAATATCTGCTAAATTTCCTATTGGTGTCGAAACTACATATAAACCATGTTTTAATTCTCTAAATTTTATGTCGTTTTGTGGAATCATTAAAATATAAATAATATAATAATAACATTAAAATGAAAATATTAGTCAAAATTATAATACTGATAATTATATTTAGTTCTTCAAATTTAACTAAGGTGTTTGCACAAGAAAAAATCAAGTTAGGCTTGCTAGTTCCAATTAGTGGAGAATTTCATGATATAGGAAAATCAATAATTAAATCAACTTTACTTGCTATAAATAAAATTAATAATCCTTCCATAGAAATAATTCCTAAAGATACAGAGTCAAATCCAGACATAACATACATTAAAGCTAAAGAATTAAGAGACGAAGGTGTTAAAATAGTTATTGGACCTGTGTTTAATAAAAATCTTATTAAATTAGAGGAATTGAGTGATATGATTTTTTTATCTTTAACAAATAAAATAATTGATAATCCAAAAAATATTATAAGCACAGGAATTAACGCAAGCTCTCAACTTAATACTATAGTAAAATTTCAAAAAAATAATGAACTAAAAAAAACTATCTTTTTAATTCCAAATAAAAATTACAAAAATGAAATAAAAAAAGCGATTCAAAAATCAAAAATCAATACTTTCAAGATACATTACTATGATTCCGACCCAACTAAACTTACAAAACAAATAGAAAAAATTACAAAATATCGACGGAGAAAACAAAATGTAGAAGATGAAATTAAAAGACTTGAAAAGTCTGAAGATCCAAACAAAGAAAAAAAAATTAAAATACTTGAAAAAAAAGATACTATCGGAAAAATAGGTTTTGACTCATTAATCATTGCAGATTTTGATGAAAGTTTAAAAAGTATTACTACATCGTTGCTTTATACAGATGTATCACCTAAAAAAATCTACTTTATAACTTTAAATCAGTGGTTTGATGAGTCTTTAATGAAAGAAACAAGTTATCAACCAATTTATTATCCTTCAATCAATAAAGAAAATTATGATGAATTTAAAAATATATATTTTGATAAATTTAATCAGTATCCAAATCAATTATCATTTTTAAGTTATGATTTAGTTGGATTAGTATACTATTTAATTTTGCAAAATAATTGGATCGTAAATGAAAAAATATTTTCTAAAAAAAATAAATTTAAAGGTAAAGTAGGAATTTTTGAAATTAATGATAAAAAAATCAATCATGTTCTCAATTTTTATAAAATAGAAAATAGAAAAATCAAAAAAATCTTTTGATTTTTTTAAATGCTTTAAACCTATGATCAATTTTGTATTTCTTTTTAGGCTTCATTTGCCCAAAAGTAATATTACTATTTAATGGCATGAAAATTGGATCATATCCAAATCCATTTTTTCCTTTTTTTTTATCAGATATTAATCCTTCAACTTTGCCTAATGAATGAATTTTTTTACCACTTGGCCAATAGATTGTTAAAGCACATATGAACCTGGCTTTTATTTTTTTTTGTTTCCAATTTTTATCTCTTTTGTAAAGTTCTTGAAAAACCTTAGAAATAGCTTTGTTGAAATCATTATTAATTCCACCCCATCTAGCTGAAAATATTCCTGGTTTCCCTTTTAAAATATCAATCTCAAGACCAGAGTCATCCGCCAAACATATCATATTTGATTTTTTTGAATAAAATTTAGCTTTAATAAGAGAATTTTTTAAAAATGATTTTCCGTTTTCTCTAGGGCTGCTTAATTTAAAATCTTTGGTTGAGAGAATTACTGTCGATTTGGGTAATAAATCGGTAATTTCTCTAAGTTTTCCATCATTATTTGTTCCAATTAATATTTCTTTAATTTTTTTATTTAGCATCTAGCAATTATTAAATTTCTTACCATATAAGTTCTAATGGAAAAAGATCAAAACACAAATAAAGAAAAAAATAACATAAATGAAGAAAATCATGAACATGAGAATCTAAAAAATATAACTAGTGATAAAAAGGAAAATGACGAAGAAAAACTAAGTCCTGAAGAAAAAATTTCTGAACTAGAAGATAAATTAACTAGAACTTTTGCAGAAATGGAAAATCAAAGAAGAAGATATGAAAAGGAAAAAGATGAAGCTTTTGAATATGGTGGGTTTTCATTTGCAAGAGAAACATTAAACCTTATTGATAATCTTCAAAGGGCTCAAGAGTCATTACAAAATGATGAAAGTTTAAAAAATTCTGAAAGTTTAAAAAAAACTTTAGATCACCTAGAAATTGTCTATAAAGATATTTTATCTATCTTTAAAAAGAATAATATTGAACCTATTAATTCAATTAATAAAAAACTGGATCCAAATTATCATCAGGCCATGATGGAAATAGATGATGATGAAAAAGAACCAGGAACAATAATTCAAGAAATTCAAAAAGGCTTCACAATGAAAGGTAGATTATTAAGGCCGTCTTTGGTTGGTGTTTCAAAAAAAAGGGTGAAAGATGAAGATAAAAAAAAAGAGGATAAAAAAGGTGAGGAAAATAAGGAAAAATAATAGTCAAAATAAACACTTAATAAACTTGTACATTGGGAATTAACACATATATGAGATCAAGGAATTAAAGAATTATGAGCAAAGTAATTGGTATAGATTTAGGAACAACAAACTCTTGTGTAGCAATAATGGAAGGAGCTCAGCCTAAAGTATTAGAAAATGCTGAGGGTGCAAGAACTACCCCCTCTGTTGTCGCGTTTACAGAAGAAAATGAAAAATTAATTGGTCAACCAGCAAAAAGACAAGCTGTAACTAATCCAGAAAATACAATTTTTGCTGTAAAAAGATTAATTGGAAGAAATTTCGAAGATCCAACAGTAAAAAAAGATATTCAGTCAGCACCTTTTAAAATAGTAAATTCAGAAAAAAGTGATGCTTGGATAGAAGCAAAAGGACAAAAATATTCACCATCACAAATATCAGCTTTTATTTTGCAGAAAATGAAAGAAACTGCAGAAAAATATTTAGGTCAAGAAGTAACAAAAGCAGTTATTACTGTACCTGCATATTTTAATGATGCACAAAGGCAGGCAACAAAGGATGCAGGTAAAATTGCAGGACTTGAAGTATTAAGAATTATAAATGAACCAACAGCAGCTTCGTTAGCATATGGATTAGACAAAAAGGCAAATAAAAAAATAGCAGTTTACGATTTAGGTGGAGGAACTTTTGATGTTTCTATTCTTGAATTAGGGGACGGTGTATTCGAAGTTAAATCTACAAACGGTGATACCTTTTTAGGTGGTGAGGACTTTGATAATACTATTGTTGATTACTTAGTTGCAGAATTTAAGAAAGATAATGGCATTGATTTAAAATCTGATAAACTTGCTCTTCAAAGATTAAAAGAAGCTGCTGAAAAAGCCAAGATAGAGTTGTCTTCAGCGGAACAAACTGATGTTAACCTCCCTTTTATTACTGCAGACAAAACAGGGCCAAAACACATTAATTTAAAAATGACTAGAGCAAAATTAGAAGCTCTCGTTGAAGATCTAATTGCTAAAACACTCCCCCCTTGTAAGACAGCACTAAAAGATGCCGGTCTTACTGCAAACGATATTAATGAAGTTGTAATGGTTGGTGGTATGACTAGAATGCCTAAAGTCATAGAAGCAGTAAAGAATTTTTTTGGTAAAGATCCAAACAAAAGTGTTAATCCAGATGAAGTAGTTGCTATGGGTGCTGCTATTCAAGCAGGAGTATTACAGGGAGATGTTAAAGATGTGCTTTTGCTTGATGTAACTCCACTTTCTCTTGGTATAGAAACATTAGGTGGCGTATCAACAAAATTAATTGATAAAAATACTACAATTCCTACAAAAAAAAGTCAGGTATTTTCAACTGCCGAAGATAGTCAACCAGCTGTATCAATTAGAGTTTTACAGGGCGAAAGAGAAATGGCCGCTGACAATAAAATTTTAGGAAATTTTGAGCTTGTCGGAATAGCACCTGCCCCAAGAGGAGTTCCACAAATTGAAGTAACTTTTGATATCGATGCAAATGGTATTGTTAACGTTTCTGCGAAAGATAAGGGAACCGGTAAAGAGCAGAAAATTCAAATTCAAGCTTCTGGAGGCTTAAGTGAAGAAGAAATAAATAAAATGGTTAAAGAAGCTGAATCTAATAAAGAAGAAGACAAGAAAAAGAGAGAATCTGTTGACTCAAGAAATCAAGCTGACACTTTACTACATTCTACAGAGAAGAATTTAAAAGAGCATGGATCTAAAGTTTCAGATGCTGATAAAAAAGCAATAGATTTAGCCTCTTCTAATTTAAGAAATTCATTAAAAGGAACAGATATTGAAGATATCAAAAAGAAAACACAAGATTTAGTTCAAGCATCAATGAAATTGGGTGAAGCAATTTATAAATCTCAACAAAGTGCTAAGCCTAGTGATGCACCAAAAGATGCAAAAAAAGAAGAAGGAAAAAAAGACGATAATGTTGTTGATGCAGACTTTGAGGAAGTAAAAGACGAAAATAAGGAAAAAAGCGCCTAAGCTAACAACTGTTTGTCTATAATTAGTTATGGCAAAAAGAGATTATTATGACGTCTTAGGTGTAAATAAAAATTCAACAGCAGATCAAATTAAATCAGCATATAGAAAATTAGCAGTTAAATATCATCCTGATAAAAATGAAGGTGATAAAGCTGCTGAGGAAAAATTTAAAGAAGCTTCTGAGGCTTATCATGTTTTATCTAACTCTGAACGCAAACAAAACTATGACAATTTTGGTCACGCAGCATTTGAAAATGGTGGTGGTGGCAGAGGAGGATTTGGTAACTTTGACTTCTCTAGTCATTTCTCTGATATTTTTGAAGATTTTTTTGGAGAAGGCTTTGGTGGTGGTAGAAGAAATAGGAGAACAAATAATAGAGGATCAGATCTAAGATATGATTTATCAATAACTTTAGAAGAAGCATATACTGGTAAAAAACAAGATATAAAGTTTTCAACTTCAGAAAAATGTGAAACCTGTAAAGGTAGTGGTTCTAAACCTGGACACAATGCAGGATCATGTTCAATGTGTGGAGGCCATGGACAGGTTAGATCTAGTCAAGGTTTTTTTACAGTTCAACAAACCTGTCCTCAGTGTTCTGGGTCAGGGGAAGAAATTACAAATCCATGCTCTAGCTGTAACGGGCAAGGAAAAAAACAAGCATCAAAAAGATTATCTGTAACTATACCTAAAGGAGTTGATGATGGAACTAGAATAAGACTAGCTGGAAAAGGTGAGGCAGGTTCTAGAGGTGCAGGAAATGGCGATCTTTATTTATTTATTAATATATATTCACATGAGTTGTTTAAAAGATCAGATGAACATTTATTTTTTGAATGTCCAATTTCAATCGCTGATGCAGCATTAGGAACTTCTATAGAAATACCTACAATAGATGGGGGAAAAGCAAAGATAAAAATACCATCTGG
>CACIOK010000010.1 GCA_902588255.1 uncultured Pelagibacteraceae bacterium | reverse complement strand
AAGAAGTAATTTTAAGTGGTAATAATTTTGGTGCGAATAATAAAATTACAAAAAAAAAATTTCTTATTGAATTCGTTTCTGCCAACCCAACAGGACCACTTCATGTTGGTCATTGTCGTGGAGCCATACTAGGAGACGTTTTATCGAATTTATTATTATTTAATAATCATAAAGTTAGCAAAGAATATTATGTTAATGATTATGGAAATCAAATTTTACATTTTTCAAAATCTGTTTATTTCAGAATAAGAGAAATTCTCAAAAACGAGGCTTTTCCTAAAGATAACGCTGATTTATATCCCGGCGATTACATTATTGATATTGCGAAAAATATTATCAATAATAATAAGGATTTAGATTTTGATAACTTTGAAAAAATATCATCAAAACTTACAAGTTTATCAGTTCAAGAATCTTTAAAAATTATAAAATTTAACCTTAAGAATCTCGGAATAGTTCACGATAAATTTATTAGCGAAACGGACATTGTAAATAATAATGAAGTTGAAAAAACTATAAATAAACTTAAAAAAAATAATTTTGTTTATGAAGGCAAAATTAAAGCACCAGAGAGTGAAAAAAGCTCTAAATGGACTGAAAGAAACCAGTTACTGTTTAAATCAACAGACTTTGGAGATGATAAAGATAGGGCTTTACAAAAAGCAGATAAATCATGGACTTATTTTGCAAGCGATGTTGCTTATCATAATAATAAATTAGATAGAAAATATGATGTTTTAATTAATATTTTGGGAGCTGATCACGCAGGATATATAAAAAGAATTACTTCAGTAGTTGAGGCAATTTCTGGAAAAAAAAATTTACTTATTTGTAAAGTAAGTCAGCTTGTTAAATTAATTAAAGATGGAAAACCTTTTAAAATGTCAAAAAGAAAAGGCGACTACATAACAGTTGAAGATTTGATTGAAGAGGTTGGAAAAGATGCAACACGATTTATTATGTTAAATAGAAGCAGCGATGTTGAATTAGACTTTGATTTTACCAAGGTTAAAGAAAAATCAAGAGATAACCCATTATATTATGTTCAATATTGTTATGCTAGAATTTCATCAGTCTTTAGGAATGTTGGAAAAAAAATTGACGATGAAATAAATATTAAAGATTATAATTTTAATTATACAAATGAAGAATTAAAAATTCTTAAAAAAATTTCAGAATGGCCGCTATGTATTGAAATTGCTACAAGTAAACTAGAACCACATAGATTGCCTGTATATTTATATGAACTGGCTTCCGAATTTCATTCTTACTGGAATATGGGAAAAGATGATGAAAGTAAAAGATTTATTACACCTGACAAAAAAATAGCTGATGATAAACTTGTTTTTCTTAAATCGGTTTCAAATGTAATTAAATCTGGAATGAAAATTTTAAATGTTGAAACACCTGAAAAAATGTAATGTTTAGAGAATTAAAGTATGTATTGTATGTGATAGTAATATTTCTTTTTATATTTCTAACAGGTAAATTTTATTTTTCTGATGAAAATAAAAAAAACTATTATAGATCTTTTAATAATATCAATGAAAAAGTTAGTATTTATTCATCACGCCTACCTTTGCTTAAAAATGATACTGATAATGTTATAGAGTACGTTGAAAATAAATTTTCAAAAGATAAAAAAAATTATCTTTTCTGGAAATTACTAGAAAATGATTAAAAATAGAAGAGCTTTTATTACAGGATTAAAATCTACCCATTTGAGCAGTATTGAAAAAAAGTTTTTGAGAAAATACAAACCTTGGGGTGTTATTATTTTTTCGAGAAATATAAAGTCTTTCCGTCAATTAAGTAATTTAACGGCTGATATTAAAAAAATATTTAATGATAAAAATTATCCAATTTTAATTGATGAAGAGGGTGGTAGGGTTAATCGTTTAAAAAAACTTTTTGATACAACTATTTTCACGGGAAATTTTTTTGGGAATATTTATAAAAAGGATAAAAAGAAGTTTTACTTGTATTATAAAATTTTTTCTAAACAAATATCTTTTATAATTAAAAGCACTGGTATTAATATAAATACTCTACCAGTCCTGGACGTTAGAAGGTCTTATTCCGATAACATTATTGGAGATAGATCATTTGGTTATGATCCCAAGATTGTAAGTAAAATTGGCGATTTTTGTATTGATCAATTTACAAAAAATCAAGTTGGCACAGTCATTAAGCATATACCAGGTCATGGTTTAGCTGAAGTCGATAGTCACAAGGAAACACCGGTAGTGAAAGAAAAAATTAGCGTATTAAGTAAAAAAGATTTTTATCCTTTTAAAAATAAAAAATGTTTTTTTGCGATGACAGCACATATTATTTACGATCATATAGACAAAATAAATCCTGCAACTCATTCCAAAAAAATAATTAAGCTAATAAGAAACAAAATAAAGTTTAAAAACCTTATAATTTCAGACGATATATCAATGAAGGGCTTAAAATTTTCAATTATGGAAAATACGAAAAAAGCATTTAGTGCAGGTTGTAATATTGTTTTACATTGTAATGGAAATTATAGAGAAATGATGATTGTTGCGAAAAATTCGCCTAAAATTAATAAGTTTATAATTACAAAAACGTCACAATTTTATAAAATTTTGAGTTAATATTTGTTATGCAAAATTACGATTCTAATCAATTTAAAGTAAGCCTTACGCAGTATAGTGGTCCGCTTGATGTTTTGCTAGATCTTGCTAAATCACAAAAAGTAAATTTAGAAAATATATCTATTACAAAATTAGCTGACCAATTTCATGAATTTATTACAAAAGCTAAAAATATTAATTTAGAAATTGCTTCAGAGTATTTATTAATGGCAACTTGGCTAGCTTATCTAAAATCAAAGTTGTTGCTTCCAGAATCTGATGAGGAAGAATTTAAAGCTCTTGAGGTAGCTGAAAAACTTAAATTGCAGTTAAAAAAATTAGAATTGATTAGATTGCTTTCTGATCAAATGCTTAAGAGAAAACGTCTGGGTAAAGATGTTTATATGAGAGGAATGAAAGGTAGAATTAAATCTATTTATAATAATAGTTACTCTTTAACATTATATGAACTTTTAAAAAGTTATGCGTCTATAATTATGACTAAAGATTTTCAAAGAATTAATATCCCAAGGTTGCCCGTATTCACCACAGAAGATGGAATTAAAACTATTAAAAATTTTATTGCAAATTTAACAAGCTGGAAGAATATTGAAGATTTAATTCCTAAAAGTTTTAGATCTGAAAAATCCTCAAAGAGAACAGGCAAAGCAGGTATTTTTGCAGGTTCACTAGAATTGGTTAAAGAAGGTGATCTTATAATAAAACAAGAAAAGTTATTTTCTGACATATTTATTAAACAAAAATGAGTAAAACAAAAAAAAATAATGTATTAAATTTTCCAGATAAACTTAACTCTGGTGATAGGGAAGTCGAGGCTGTAGTTTTTGCTGCTGCTGAACCACTTGATATCGAGACTATAGAAACTAGAGTTTCAAAAAAAATAGATGTATTGAAAACTTTAGAAAAACTTCAAAAATTTTATTCTAGCAGAGGCATTAACCTAATTTGTATTTCAAAAAAATGGTCTTTTAGAACAGCAGAAAATTTATCAAGTTTAATGTCACAACAAAAAAATGTTGAAAAAAAACTTTCAAAAGCTGCTATTGAGACACTTGCAATAATAGTTTATCACCAACCTGTCACTAGGGCTGAAATTGAGGAAATTCGTGGTGTTGCTTTTGGAACCAACACTTTAGAAATATTAATGGAACTAGATTGGGTAAAGCCTCATGGTAGAAAAGATGTACCAGGAAAACCTATACAGTATGTAACTACAGATAATTTCTTAAGCCATTTTAGTCTTAAAAAATTATCCGATCTGCCAACAGTTGATGAACTTGGATCTGCAGGTTTAATTGATAGTGCTAACATTGATTCTTCAATATTTGGAACAGGAAAATTTTACCAAGAAAAACAAGAAGAGAAAAAAGAAAATATCTATTCAAACATAGATGAAATGTTAAGTGGTACCTTGAAAAATGATGACAAATAGTAAAAGAAACTTTGAATTATTAATTTAAAAAGGTTATAAATACATATGAGTATAGGATTTTGGCAAATAGCAGTTGTTGTAATACTAGTTGTCCTTTTGTTTGGGAGAGGCAAAATTTCAAGTCTTATGGGAGACGTTGCAAAAGGTATCAAAAGTTTCAAAAAAGGTATGGCATCTGACGTTACAGAAGATACTGAGCCAAAGAACATTTCTGAAAATAATCAAGACACAAATAATAAAAAAGAGTAAATCCGATGCCACAAATTGGCTGGTTTGAAATATTAATCGTTGTCGGAATCGCAATTGTTGTAATAGGTCCGAAAGATTTTCCAATTATGTTAAAAAAAATAGGTTCTTGGATAGGTACAGCCAAGAGATATGTAAATCAAATACAAGAAGAGGTTTCAATAATTAGTGAAAACGATAACGAAAATGAAAAAAAAAATCATGAAAAAAATAAAATAAGTAAAGGTGAAGATGACAAAAGCTGAAAACGAAACTGGATTTATTTCACACCTTGTGGAATTAAGAAAAAGATTAATTCACTCATTTGTTTTTTTGTTTGTTTTTTTTATCATTTGTTATTACTTTGCTGAATATTTATATGGATTTTTAGTTGAACCATATTCAAAAGCTGTAAAAAA
Organism: uncultured Pelagibacteraceae bacterium; assembly: GCA_902588255.1. GTDB lineage: Bacteria > Pseudomonadota > Alphaproteobacteria > Pelagibacterales > Pelagibacteraceae > Pelagibacter. The sequence goes on along the minus strand of CACIOK010000010.1, from coordinate 28,786 downwards.
TGATGGTGTTGAAAGAAGATTGATATTTACTGCTCTTCAAGAAACTTTTCTAACTTATATAAAAGTTTCTTTTTTCACTGCATTTTTTGTAACTTGTCCATTTATATTAATGCAGATATGGAAATTTATAGCGCCAGGTCTTTATAAGAATGAAAAATCTGCAATTTTACCATATTTGGTTTTGACACCAATTTTATTTTTTCTAGGAGGATTGCTTGTTTATTATTTGATAATGCCTTTAGCAATTAAGTTTTTTTTATCCTTTGAGTCAACTGGACTAAATACAAATTTACCCATTCAGTTAGAAGCGAAAGTAAACGAATATTTATCATTAATTATGAAATTAATTTTTGCTTTTGGTCTAAGTTTCCAGCTACCAATAGTTTTAAGCTTGTTAGCAAGAGTTGGAGTGGTTGATTCTCAATTTTTGAAAGAACGAAGAAAATATGTTGTTATAATTATATTTACTGCTGCGGCAATACTTACACCTCCTGATCCAGTAACACAAATAGGCTTGGCTATACCACTTTTAATTTTGTATGAATTGTCTATATTTTCAGTAAATATAATCGAAAAAAAAGCTAAAAATAATGCATAACATTAAAGATATTAGAAGTAACCCAAGTAAATTTAAAGACTCTTTAAAAAAAAGATTTTTAGATCTAGATTTAAATAAAATACTAGAACTTGATGAAAGTAACAGAAAATTAATTCAAGAAAAAGAAAATTTAGAGAAAGAAAAAAAAGATATTTCAAAATCAAAAAATAAAGATTTATTTGAAAAATCCAAATCTATTTCAAAAAAAATTGATGTTTTGGAAAATAAACAAAAAGAGACAAAAGTTAATTTAGAAAATATTTTATCTTCTTTACCAAATATTCCATATGATGATGTTCCCGTTGGAAAAGATGAAAATTCAAATTTGGAAGTCTCAAAATCAGGAAATATAGCTAAATTTGATTTTAAACCTAAATCACACTACGAGCTTGGTGAGAGCCTGAACATGCTTGATTTTGATTTAGCTACGAAAACTACTGGTTCTAGGTTTGTTTTCGTTAAAGATAAGCTAGCATTACTTGAGAGAGCGATCTCAAACTTTATGATTGATGTACATACAAATCAAAATGGTTATCAAGAAATTTCACCACCATTAATTGCTTCTGAAAATACAATGTATGGTACGGGTCAATTACCAAAATTTGAAAATGATCAGTTCGAAATTAAATTCGATGATAAAAATGATCGTAAATTTTTAATTCCAACCGCAGAAGTAATTTTAACAAATATGGTCAAAGATCGTATATTTCAACTAAATGAATTACCTTTAAGATTAGTTGCTTCCACACCTTGCTTTCGTAAAGAAGCAGGAAGTTATGGCAAAGATACAAAAGGCATGATCAGACAACATCAATTTTACAAAGTTGAGCTAGTTAGCATAGTTGAACCTGATAATTGTCTTGTTGAGCTTGATAGGATGACTAATTGTGCAACTAAAATTTTAGATTTACTTAAACTTCCGTATAGAAAAATGATTTTATCATCTGGAGATATGGGATTCAGCGCAGAAAAAACTTTTGACATTGAAGTTTGGCTACCCGCAGAAAATAAATATAGAGAAATATCTAGCTGTTCCTCTTGTGGTTCTTTTCAAGCAAGAAGGATGAAATCAAGATATAAAAATAAAAAAAATGAAACTGTTTTTTTAGGAACTTTGAATGGAAGTGGCTTAGCTGTTGGCAGAACTTTAATTGCAATTTTAGAAAATTATCAGCAATCAGATGGATCAATAAAAATTCCAGATGTCTTAAAACCATATATGAATAATCTTGATAAAATAACAAAGAAATAGAGTTGTTTTAACAATATAGATAGTATAAATAAAAACAAAAATAAGGAGTTAAATGGAAAATTCAGGAATAGGTCAATTTATACCACTAATTCTTATATTTGTGGTATTTTATTTCTTTTTAATAAGACCTCAGCAAAAAAAAGTTAAAGAGCATAAGCTGATGGTTGAAAGTTTAAAAAGAGGTGACAAAGTTATAACTTCTGGTGGAATTATTGCTACAGTAGAAAGAGTAATGGATAACGATAGAGCTGAAATATCTATATCTGATGATGTTAAAGTTGAAGTAATAAGATCAACAGGAATTCAGGGACTTTTAAATACTCCACAACCAAAAAAATAACATCAATATAAAGTGTTATATTTTTCTAAAATTAGAATTTTTCTAATAACAATTTTTACTTTAACATTCGTATATATATTTCTTTCTAATTTTATTAAATCTGATGATTTATTTTTCAGTAAAAAAATTAACCTAGGTCTTGATCTTCAAGGCGGTTCATATTTACTTTTAGAAATTGATAACTCTCCAGTTATTACTCAAAAACTTCAAAACACAATACCTATATTAAAAAAATTTTTTAAAGAAAAAAAAATAAATCTTAGAAATTTCAAAATTATTGAAGATAAATTTTTAGTTTTTGAGGCAAAAGATGATCAAATATCATTAATTCAAGAAGCTTTAGAGGATAAAGAAAATAATACAATCAATACTTATTATCCAAAATTTAAATCTCATGAATTCGATTTCAATGTAGAAAATAATTTATTTAAGTTAAATTTTTCAAAATACGGTTTAGTAGAATTAAAAGATGGCTCTCAAAGTCAAGCCTTAGAAACGATAAGAAGAAGGGTAGATGAAGTTGGAACAAATGAACCAAACATCTTAAAAAGAGGAAATGATAGAATTGTAGTAGAGCTACCTGGTTTAGATGATCCTTCAAGAGTTAAAAACTTATTAGGTAAAACTGCAAACTTGACCTTCAGATTTATTATACAAGGTACCGAAGAAACTTTTGGTTCAGAAAAATTAGTTTTTGAGGATGGTTCAGAGGAAGCAATTGTTAGTAAAAGAATTATACTAAGCGGAGAAAATTTAATTGATGCTAATCCATCCGTAGACTCTCAATCCAGCGAGACAGTTGTAAATTTTACTCTTGATAGAGTAGGAGCGAAGAGATTTGGAAAAGCTACATCCACTGGTATAGGCAAGAGATTAGCTATAGTGTTGGATGGTAAAGTTATCAGTGCACCTGTTATTAGAGATGCGATCGTGAGTGGATCTGGTCAAATAAGTGGAGATTTTACTTTCCAGTCTGCTACTGATCTCGCACTTCTATTAAGATCTGGGGCTCTACCAGCTCCTCTAAAAATTATTGAAGAAAGAACTGTTGGACCAGATTTAGGACAAGATTCAATTAATGCAGGTATTATTGCGTTAGCAATTGGTTTTTTCTTAGTAATTATTTTTATGATTGTAAAATATAAAGTTTTCGGTCTGATAGCTAACATTACTTTAATTTTAAATTTATTTCTTTTAGTTGGTATTTTAACGTTGTTTGAAGCGACGTTAACATTGCCTGGTATTGCTGGAATAATTCTAACAGTAGGGATGGCTGTTGACGCAAATGTTTTAATTTTTGAAAGAATTAAAGAGGAAATAGTAGGTGAAAAAAATAACCTAATTGCATTTGATAGTGGTTACGAAAAATCAAAAACTGCTGTAATTGATGCTAATATCACAACTTTAATAGCAGCTATTATACTTTTTTTTATGGGATCAGGACCGGTTAAAGGTTTTTCTGTAACTCTCGGTGTTGGAATATTCACCACTTTATTTTCAGTTTATTTTATAGCAAGACTTTTGACTTCTACATATGTCATGAAAAATAAGAATAAAGAAAGCATTATTTAATATGATAAAAAAATTTGCATTTAATAGATTTTATAAATTATTTAATTTTATTTCATTAATACTAATATTTTTATCTATTATTTTACTTTTATTTAAGGGTTTAAACTTTGGTGTAGATTTTAAAGGTGGCACTTTAATTGAACTTAGATCTATTGATAAAACTGTAACAATTTCTAGAATTAGAGATTCTTTAAATAAAATTAATTTAGGCGATGTTTCTGTTAAAAAATTTGGTAAAGAAGACGATTATTTAATTAAATTTGAAAAAAAAGATTTCAATAACCCAAATTTTATTAATGAAATTAAAGATAAACTCAGTTCCTCATTGGGAAATACTTTTGAATTTAGAAGAGTAGAGAATGTAGGTCCCAAAGTGAGTTCAGAACTATTAAGATCAGGTATTATTGCAATTTGTCTTTCACTTGCAGCAATGTTATTTTATATTTGGATACGTTTTGAATGGCAATTTAGCCTTGGAGCTATAGCTGCTTTATTTCATGATGTAATTATTACACTTGGTATATTTTCTCTATTTAGTTTAGAAATAAATTTATCTATAGTTGCAGCTGTTTTAACTATAGTTGGTTATTCTATGAATGATACCGTTGTAATTTTTGATAGAGTTAGAGAAAATCTTAAAAAATATTCTGATGTAAAAATATTTGATCTTACCAACATTTCAATCAATGAAACTTTATCTAGAACTATTATTACATCTACAACAACACTTCTTGCATTATTCTCAATTTTTTTCTTTGGTGGTGAGATATTAAAAGGTTTTTCATTAGCAATGATACTAGGAGTTTTTTTTGGAACTTATTCTTCAATATATATAGCAAATCCAATACTTGTATTTCTTAACGTTTCACCAAAAACTATTTTAAAAGAAGATAAAGACTAATAAAGGTTTTGAGCTGCTACCATTGTTAATAGCATTGGTAGAGAAAGCAGAGTATTGGTTCTAGAGAATAGCATTGCAGTCCTAGCTGATTTTGCTTTTTTATCTGGTTCACATTCAACCATTCCTAAAGCTCTTTTTTGATTGGGCCAAATAACAAACCACACATTAAATGCCATTATTAGTCCAAGCCACATCCCTATACCTATAGCAGTATTTTTTCCACCACCTGATGTAATACCAAAAGTCATTGCATCATGAAGATAACCATTTAAATGTCCTAGTATTAAACCAGATATAACAGTTAAAAAAGCTGCCCATCTAAAATAAAATAGAGCTGCAGGTGCAATTACTTTACCTATAGCAGGTTTTTGATCATCAGGTATTTTAGGCATATTTGGTATTTGAACAAAATTAAAGTACCAAAGTAATCCAATCCACATTATTGCTACAACTACGTGAATAAATCTAAATAACCAACTCCAAAAATATCTATCAAATTCAAAACCTTCATTACCGAAAAACAAACCTAAAAAAAGAAGTACCGCCAAACCCAAAGACGCATGAATTGTTTTAGGTAACGATGATAAAAGATTTCCCATAAATTAACTATACACTAACCTTCATAAAATTTAAGCAGTTTTTTTAAATTTATTATTAAGCATTGGTTTTAAAAAATTCCCTGTATAACTGTCCTTTACTTCACAAATTTCTTCAGGTTTACCTTCGGCAATTATTTTTCCACCTTTTACACCACCATCAGGTCCCATATCAACAATGTAATCTGCTGTTTTTATAACATCTAAATTATGTTCAATTACGACAACAGTATTTCCTAGTGCGACAAAAGTATGCAAAATTTCTAATAGTTTTTTTATATCATGCTGATGAAGTCCTGTTGTCGGTTCGTCTAAAATATACATTGTTCTTCCAGTTGATCTTTTAGAGAGCTCTTTTGCTAACTTTATTCTTTGTGCTTCACCACCAGATAAAGTTGTAGCTTGTTGACCAATTTTTATATATCCCAAACCAACTTTTTTAAGAGTTAGTAATTTACTTTTTATATTTGAGATATTTTCAAAGTAATCACAACCTTCATCAACAGTCATATTTAAAACATCCGCAATACTTTTATCTTTAAATTTAATTTCCAGTGTTTCTCTATTATATCTAGTACCCTTACATTCATCACATTGTATATATACATCGGGTAAAAAATGCATTTCGTAAGTAATTACTCCATCACCTTCACAGGCTTCACATCTTCCACCTTTAACATTGAAAGAAAATCTGCCCGGTTTATATCCTCTACTTTTTGATTCAGGGAGCGCTGTGAACCAATCTCTTATTGGACCAAAGGCTCCAGTATAAGTGGCAGGATTTGATCTTGGAGTTCTGCCAATTGGTGATTGATCTATATTTATAACTTTGTCAATTAACTCTATACCTTTAAATCCTTTAAAAGGTTTAGGTACTTTTCTTGATTTATTATTGTTAAGAGTTAGGTTTAGGGCATTGTATAAAGTTTGAAGTATTAATGTTGATTTTCCGCTACCAGATACTCCAGTGACACAAGTAAAACTTCCTAAAGGAACTTTTAAGTTTATATTTTTTAAATTATTTCCCGTAGCTCCATTAATTTCCAAAAATCTACCATTTTTTGCTAATCTTCTTTTGTTTGGTATTTGAATATACAATTTATTTGATAAATATTTTCCTGTAATACTACTTGGATTTTTTACTACTTCACTAAAAGTTCCTTGAGCAACAATTTCTCCACCTTTGCTACCAGCTTCAGGACCCAAATCAATTATGTGATCAGCATTTTCCATTGTTTCTGTATCGTGTTCAACAACAATTACTGTGTTACCTAAGTCTCTTAATCTTTTGAGAGCATTAATTAATTTAACATTATCTTTTTGATGTAATCCTATAGAGGGCTCGTCCAATACATATAAAACACCTGTAAGGCCAGAACCAATTTGTGAAGCTAATCTAATCCTTTGTGCTTCACCCCCGGATAGTGTTCCAGATACCCTAGACAATGTTAAATAATCCAATCCAACATTTAATAGAAAATTCAATCTCTCATTGATTTCTTTTAATATATGTTCAGCTATCTTTAATTGTATTTGACTAAGTTTAGAGTTAAGATTTTTAAACCATGATGTTGCATCAAAGATAGATTTTTCAGCAACTTGACTTATGTTTAGTTCATCAATTTTTACACATAAAGCTTCATCTTTTAATCTTTGTCCATTACATTTTTCACAATCTGAGTCTGATTGATATTGTGCAATTTCCTCTCTTTTCCAGTCGCTATCAGTTTCAAGATATCTTCTTTCAAGATTGTTTATTACACCTTCAAAAGTTTTTTTATAAGAATATTTTTCATACCCATCATCATAGGAAAATTTAATTTCTTCATCATCAGAACCAAATAATATTATATCTTTAATTTTTTTACTTAATTTATTCCACTTTTCATCTAATGAAAAATTATAATGCTTCGCTAATGAAGATAATGTTTGAGCGTAATACATTGTTGTGCTTTTAGACCAAGGTTCAATTGCGCCATCAGCTATAGTTTTTTTTTCATCTGGTATAACTAAATTGGGATCAACGTTTAATTTTATACCTATTCCCTCACATTCTTCACATGCTCCATATGGACTATTAAAAGAAAATAACCTCGGTTCAATTTCTTCAATTGTAAAACCACTTTCAGGGCACGCAAACTTTGTTGAAAATATTATTTTTTCTATTTTCCTAAATTTTTTAGGCAAAGTTTCATTTTCATACTCAACAAAAAGAAGCCCATTAGAAAGATTAATAGAAGTCTCAATACTTTCTGCTAATCTATTTCCCAAATCTGAGTTTAAAACAATTCTATCGACTAATATTGATATATCATGTTTAACTTTCTTGTTAATTTCTGGAACTTTATCTATATCATATAAAGTATTATCTATTTTAATTTTTCTAAATCCTCTTTTTTTATATCCTAATATATCTTTTTTATATTCTCCCTTACGACCTCTAACGACTGGAGAATATAAATAAATTGTAGACTTTTTTGGTAGATTTTTAATTTTATCAACTATTTGTGATATTGTTTGAGATTTAATGGGCTTGCCAGTGAATGGAGAATATGGAGTACCAACTCTTGCATATAAAACTCTCATATAATCGTAAATTTCTGTTACTGTTGCAACGGTCGACCTAGGATTTTTGGAAGTATTTTTTTGTTCAATAGAAATTGCTGGACTTAATCCTTCAATTAAATCAACATTAGGCTTTTTCATTTTATCCAAAAACTGTCTTGCATAAGCAGATAAACTTTCAACATATCTTCTCTGACCTTCAGCATAAATTGTATCAAACGCAAGCGATGATTTTCCAGACCCTGAAAGTCCCGTTATTACCACAAACTGATCTTTAGGCAGTTCTAATGAAACGTTCTTCAAATTATGTTCTTTTGCGCCCTTTATAACTATCTTTTTTTGCATATTTTTTGTTGCTTTAATTTAATAAAATTAATAATGAGAATAAATTTATGATATAATTTAAAATCATTAATTATAAAAATATAAAATATTATGGCTGGAAGTTTAAATAAAGTATTATTAATTGGTCGTTTAGGCGCAGACCCTGAAATTAAGCAAATGGTTAACGGTAAAAGTGTGGCTCGTTTAAGTTTAGCAACTAGTCAATCTTGGAAAGACAAAAATACAGGTGAAAAAAAAGAAAAAACTGAATGGCACCGTATAGTTGTATTTAATGAAGGATTGGTAAATGTAGTCCAGCAATATCTTAAAAAAGGTGCTCAAATTTATGTAGAGGGACAGCTATCAACAAGAAAATGGAAAGATGAACAATCAGGTCAAGATAAGTATTCAACAGAAATTATTATTCAGGGATACAATTCATCTCTCACAATGCTTGGTGGTGGTACTTCAGGATCATCTATTCAAAACGATAAATCATCTAATGCACCAAAGAGTATTGAAGAAATACCCCAATCATCTAATGACTTAGATGATGATATTCCTTTTTAGTTCTTATGCAAGAAAACGAAATAATTAAAGATAAGAAAATTAAATTAATATCTATGCATGACGAAATGAGTTCGTCTTATTTGTCATATGCAATGAGTGTAATTATCAGCAGAGCGCTTCCAGATATAAGAGATGGTTTAAAACCAGTTCATAGAAGAATTTTATATGCAATGCATAAAGGAGGTTATGATTGGTCAAAACAATTTAGAAAGTCCGCAAGAATAATAGGAGATGTTATTGGTAAATACCATCCACATGGTGATCAATCGGTTTACGATGCATTAGTTAGAATGGTTCAAGATTTTTCTATGAGTTTACCATTGGTTGATGGACAAGGTAATTTTGGTTCCATAGACGGAGACCCCGCTGCTGCTATGAGATATACAGAAACAAGACTTTCTAAAGTATCACAATTTTTAATTGATGATATTGATAAAGAAACAATAGATTTTAAAAGTAATTACGATGAAACAGAAAAAGAACCTTCTGTTTTACCAGCTCAATTTCCAAACCTTTTAGTTAATGGTGCAGGAGGTATTGCCGTAGGTATGGCTACAAGTATACCACCACATAACTTGGGAGAGGTAATAGATGGTACTTTAGCTCTTATAGGAAACAAAGATATAAAACTGGGTGAATTAATGAAACATATACCAGGACCTGATTTTCCAACCGGCGGCATAATAATTGGAAAAAATATAATTAAGGAAGGTTATAAAACTGGCAGGGGTTCTTTTAAGATTAGAGGTGAAATTAAAATTGAACAATTAAAAAATGGTAGAGAAAGACTTGTAATTTCTTCGGTACCTTACCAGGTAAACAAATCATCACTCAATGAGAGGATTGCTGAACTTGTACGAGAAAAAAAAATTGAAGGGATAAGAGATATACGTGACGAGTCGAATAGAGAAGGAATTAGAGTTGCAATTGATTTAAGATCTAACACTGAACCAGAAACTGTTAAAAGACAATTATTTAAATTCACTTCAATTGAAAGCTCTTTTGGATTTAATACTTTAGCAATTGTAGATAACAAACCAAAAACATGTAATTTAAAAGAATTTTTAGAAAGTTTTTTAAAATTTAGAGAAGATGTTGTAATAAAAAAAACTAAATATGATTTAAAAAAAGCTGAAGATCGTGCGCATATATTAATTGGTTTATCCGTTAGTGTTGAAAATTTAGATAAAGTGATAAAAATAATTAGAACTTCCAAAAACCCTGATGAGGCAAAAAAAAAGTTATTAGATTCAAATTGGAAAATTAATAAATCACTTAAATTAATTAATTTAGTTCAAGAAAAAAAATCAAAAAATACTTATTCATTAACCGAACCCCAGGTAACATCAATTTTAGAATTAAGACTTCAAAAACTTACAGCTCTAGGAATTAATGAAATTGAAATTGAAATTAAAAAACTTTCTGAATTAATTACTCAATATAAAAAAATTATAAGTTCAAAAAAAGAATTACAAAGAGTAATAAGTGACGAATTAAAAAGTATTAAAGAAAAATTTTCTGTTCCGAGAAGAACTCAAATAATTGATGCAGTGTTAAACTATGATATTGAAGAAACTATTCAAAAAGAATCAGTTATTATAACTGTTACTTTACAGGGCTATATAAAGAGAGGTGCTTTAAGTAGTGTAAAACAACAAAAAAGAGGTGGTAAAGGGAAGTCGGGAATTAAAACCAGAGATGAAGACTCTGTTGTTCAAACTTTATCAGTGAACACTCATACACCTGTGTTATTTTTTTCTACTCAAGGACTTGTTTATAAAATAAAAGCTTGGAAAATTCCGGAGGGATCAACTTCCTCAAAAGGCAAGTCTTTATTTAACATTTTACCATTAAAAAATCATCAATCGATAAGTTCGATTATGCCATTTCCAGACAATGAGTCTGAGTGGAAAAATCTTTGTATTGTCTTTGCTACAGCCAAAGGAAAAGTTAGAAAAAATTATTTAGAGGATTTTTCATCCATTAATGCTTCTGGTAAAATTGCCATGAAATTAGATTCGAACGATACAATAGTTGGTGTCAAAATATGTAGAGATGATCAAGATATCATTTTAAGCACAAAAAATGGCAAATGTATAAGATTTGATTCAAAAAAATTAAGGATTTTTAAAGGAAGATCATCAAAGGGCATTAAAGGTATCAATTTATCAAATGATGATTCCATAGTTTCATTATCGATAATTGATCAAGATACTAATAAAAAGAATGGAAAATTAAATAAAGATGACAAATCTGAAATAAAAGCAAAAGAAAAATTTATTCTATCAATAACAAAAAATGGATTTGGAAAAAGAACCTCACACTATGATTTTAGAGTAACTAATAGAGGTGGCAAAGGAATTATTGGAATTGTCAATTCAGAAAGAAATGGTAACGTTTCCTCCTCATTTCCAGTTAATGATGGAGATGAAATATTAATATCTACAAATAAAGGTAGAGTAATAAGGGTAGCAGTTAAGGAAATTAGAACTGCAGGAAGAAATACTCAAGGTGTAAGAATAATAAAATTATCTGGTGATGAAAAAGTTGTTTCAGCAACAAAAATTGATGATAACTTGTTGTAATGAAAAATAATGCAATTTATCCTGGTACTTTTGATCCAATAACATATGGACACATAGATGTCATTAAAAAAGCTCTAAAAATTGTTGACACAGTTATAGTAGCTATATCAGATATTAATAATAAAAATTATCTTTTTGACTCAGATGAAAGAATTGAAATTGTTAAAAAGGCTTTATATAAAGATTTAAAATTAAACAAAAATAAAATTAAAGTTGTAAAATTTAACGCCTTAACCACTAATCTTTGTAAAAAATATAAATCAAATATTATTCTAAGAGGTTTAAGAGCAGTTTCAGATTTTGAATATGAGTTTCAGTTAGCTGGAATGAATAGGAAATTGAACAGTAATATTGAAACAATTTTTTTAATGTCAAATGTAGAAAATCAAATTATTTCATCAAATTTTGTAAAAGAAATTATATCTTTGGGTGGAGATATTAAAAAATTTACTACCAAAAGCACCATAAAAGCTTTAAAGCTTAAATATGAATAAGATTTTTGTAAGAGTAATAATTTTACTTATATTAACAATTAACAATTCAATAGGAGAAGAAAATATTATGATAATTAAACTAAAAGATGGAGATGTAAAAATAAAATTATTCCCTGATGTAGCTCCAAATCATGTCGAAAGAATTAAAAAATTAGCAAACAATGGAGATTATGATAATGTAGTTTTTCATAGAGTGATTGATGGATTTATGGCTCAAACAGGAGATGTTAAATTTGGAAACTCTTCATCAAGTGATTTTGATTTAAATAGAGCTGGAATGGGAGGTTCAAATCTTCCTGATTTAAAACAAGAATTTAATAATCTTCCACATGATAGAGGTACACTATCCATGGCTAGATCGCAGGACCCTAATAGTGCAAACAGTCAATTTTTTATCTGTTTTAAAGCCGCACCCTTTTTGGATAGACAGTATACTGTATTTGGAAAGGTAATTGAGGGAATGGAATTTGTAGATAAAATAAAAAGAGGTGATGAAAATAAAAATGGTTCTGTAGAAGATCCAGATAAAATTATCAGTTTTAAATCATTGTAAACTTTTAATGGCATTAAAAAAATTTTCTTTTAATGTTATAAAAAAAGATCATTATGCTAGATGTGGACTTATAGAAACACATAGAGGCAATATAAACACCCCTGCATTTATGCCTGTTGGAACACAGGCAACAGTCAAAGCTACATTTATTGATGATATTATTAAAACTGGATCTGAAATTATTTTATCAAATACTTATCATTTGATGTTAAGACCCGGTGCCAGTAGAGTTAAATCTGCTGGTGGACTGCATTCATTTATGAATTGTCCTCTACCAATTTTAACTGACTCTGGTGGTTTTCAAGTTATGTCCTTATCAAAACTAAATAAAATTGATAGAGAAAAAGGTGCTATATTTAATTCACATATAGATGGAAAAAAATTTATTTTGAGTCCTGAAGAAAGTATTAAAATTCAGAAAGCTTTAAATTCTGATATTTTAATGGTTATGGATGAATGTCCAAAAAAATCTAAAGACTATAAGTTAATAAATAAATCTATGGACCTATCAATTTATTGGGCCAAAAGATCAAAAAAAGAATTTGGAGCCATTCCTCATAAAGCCTTGTTTGGTATTGTCCAAGGAGGTCTTTTTGAGGATTTAAGAAAAAAATCACTTGAACAACTTATTAAAATTAATTTTGATGGTTATGCTATTGGAGGTTTAGCTGTCGGAGAAACACAAATTGAGATGTTTCAAGTTTTAGATTTTTTAAAAGATTTGATGCCTAATGATAAACCTAGATATCTGATGGGTGTTGGAACACCTTCGGATATTCTAGGAGCTGTAAAAAGAGGTGTGGATATGTTCGATTGTGTTTTGCCGACTAGATCAGGTAGAACTGGTCTTGCTTTCACCTGGGATGGTAGAGTTAATATAAGAAATTCAAAGTATCAGAAAGATAATAGTCCATTGGATATAAATTGTAAAAATTTTAGTTTAAACAAGTATTCTAAAAATTATTTAAATCACCTTTTCAATACTAACGAGATTCTTGCATCAATGTTATTAACATTGCATAATATTAATTTTTATCAGGAACTAATGGACTCAATAAGAAGCAATATTAAAAATGGTACTTTTGATGATTTCCATGATAGATACATAGACAAATTGTAACATTTATAACGTTGAAAGTTTTAAAAAAAAGTCTATAAGTTTTTTTGTTTAGGGCCGTTAGCTCAGTTGGTAGAGCAATTCCCTTTTAAGGAATGGGTCGATGGTTCGAGTCCATCACGGCTCACCAAAATTAACTTATTGAGTTTGGTGGGTACTCCATCATTACTTGGTAAATCCAATCATTTATTTTTTTAATTCTATTATCTGGTGAAGGATGGGTGCTCATAAACTCAGGTACATTTTTACCTTTATTTGCCTCTTTCATACGTTCCCATAAAAAAGGTGTTTCACGTATATCATAACCTGAAAGTGATGAAAAAATTAAACCTAAATAGTCTGCTTCACTTTCTTGCTTTCTATTAAAAGGATTAAATATACCAATCTGTGTAAGTAGACCAACCGTATTCATTCCCGTTGTTCTATTTACTGTAGATAACTTTCCACCAGATAAAACATCTGTAATTTGTGTTGCAACATTAATAACAACGTTTCTACTAGCCCTTTCAACAGAATGTTTTGCTACAGCATGAGCAATTTCATGACCCATAACAGCAGCTAAGCCATCTTCATTTTTAGTAACTTCTAACATTCCTGTGTAGACAGCAATTTTACCACCAGGCATACACCAAGCATTTTTAATTTTTTTATTATCAATTAAAATATATTCCCAATCAAAGTTTAAAGTTGGATCATTTTGCTTTGTTTGATAAAAATATTCACTTATAGAGTCTTGCATTCGTTTACCAATATTTTTTATTTGTTTTAATTCTTTAGTATCAATAATCAATTTTTCTTTTTTCTTTACTTCTTCATATATTTGAGCAGCTTGGGCATTCAATTTTGCCTCAGGTATTATCTTCAATTGTCTACGATCTGTTATTGGTGTGGTTCCACAAGAAGCAATCATTATATTGCAGCATCCACAACCCATATAAGTAAGAAATTTTCTTCTATCCATTTCTTTGATATATTATATAATTTGATATAAATCTCAATATAGAATGGCTGTTAAAAAAAAAAAGAAATCTATTGCATTAAGACTTCGTAATTATTTTTTCACTGGCGTTGTAGTTTTAATACCAATTGGCTTTACCTTATACTTAACTAAATTTTTAATTGGTATTTCATCAAATTTCATACCTGAAAAAATTAATCCTAATACTTATTTACATTTTTCTATTCCTGGTTTGGAAATAATTTTAACAATAATTTTTATTACGGTTATTGGAGGTTTATCATTATCCTTTTTAGGGAAAAAATTTTTACAAATTGTTGATGATTTATTTAAAAAAATTCCAATTTTAAGAACTATATATTCAGCTATTGGTCAAATGACAGAAACTTTCACAAAAAAAGATAATACTAAAAAATCTGTTGTGTTAGTTGAATATCCTAAAAAGGGGTCTTGGGCTGTAGGTTTTGCAACAAAAGATAATAAAACTGAAATGTCTACTAAAACAAAAGAACAATTAGTAAATGTTTTTATTCCTACAACACCAAATCCAACCAGTGGATTTTTGATCATGTTTCCAAAAAAAGATTTAATTTTTTTAAATATGACATTTGAAGAAGCTTCAAAATTTATAGTATCAGCTGGTACATCAAACCCAAAAGCTAAATAATATCATTTATTACATCAGCTTGATCATAAAGTTTTAACAATGGTTTATATTTGTTGAGGTTTTTTTCATTTTTTTCTATCCTTTCTATTTCCTCTTTCGCCATAATAAATAAATCTTCATTATGAACAGGATCCGCAAGTCTATAATTTTTTAAACCACTTTGTTTAAAACCTAAAACATCACCAAATCCTCTTAATTTCATATCTTCTTCAGCTATTAAAAATCCATCATTAGTTTTTTTTAAAATATTTATTCTCTTTCGTGCATTCTCACTTAAATTTGATTTGAACATTAATATACAAAAAGATTGTTTTGATCCTCTTCCAACCCTTCCTCTTAGTTGATGTAATTGTGATAAACCAAACTTGTTTGAATTTTCAATTACAATTACATTTGCATTTGGAAAATCTATGCCGACTTCAATTATAGTTGTTGAAACTAATATTTTAAATTTATTATTTAGAAAATTTTCTAATATTTTTTGTTTCTCATTATCATCAATTTTGCTGTGAATTATACCAATTTGATTTGGAAAAATTTTTTTTAAATATTCAAATTTTTTAATAGCTGAAACATGATCAACCTTTTTTGACTCTTCAATTAAAGGACAAACCCAAAATATTTGATTACCTACTGAAATATTTTTTTTAACAAAATCTAAAACTTCATCAATTTTATTTTCAATTTTGCTATAAGTTAATATATCTTTTCTATGATTAGGTTTTTCTCTTATTATAGATACATCCATATCACCATAAATAGACATAGTTAAAGTTCTAGGTATTGGTGTTGCTGACATAAGTAGAATATCGCAATTTTTTCCTCCTTTATCAGATAATAGTTTTCTTTGCCTTACACCAAATTTGTGTTGTTCATCTATTATTATAAAACCAAGATTTTTAAACAGAATTTTTTTTTGAAATATTGCATGTGTACCAAATATAATATTAATTTTATTTTCTATTAAATTTTCAGTTACAATTTTTCTTTTTTTGGGATCAATTTTATTGGATAAAATTTCTATATTTATATTTTTAGGAAAAATTCTTTTTGCTAAGTTATAATGTTGTGATGCTAAAATTTCTGTAGGAGCCATAAAAGCAACTTGATATCCTGACTCAATTACATTTAAACTAGATAGTAAAGCAACTATTGTTTTTCCACTTCCAACATCACCTTGTAGCAATCTAAACATTTTATTTTGTGAGCCAATATCATTGTTTATTTCATTTAAGGCTCTCATTTGGTCATTTGTTAATCGAAAATTTATTTTTTTCATTATATTTTCATGTAATTTGTTAGTGAAAATTTTTTTATTTTTTTTAATCTTTTTAATTTTTTTCCTAATCTCAGAAAAAATTAATAAAGAAGATAAAATTTCATCAAAAGATAATCTTTTATAAAAATTGCTATTATATTTACCAATATTTTCTGGCATATGTAATTTCTTAATAGACTCTGACCATGAAATATTATTGAATTTTTTTAAAATTTTTTTGTCATGCCACTCATTTAAAATAGGCAAATTATTTAATATTTGGTTTAAAATTTTATTGTACATTTTTTCGTTTATACCCTCGGTTAAGGAATATTTATTATGCACTCCTTTTATAAGTGACTCATTAGTTGAAACATATGTGGGATTTGTTATTTGGTATTTTTTTTTAAAAAAATTTATTTTTCCGCTTATTGTTACTTCTTTATTTAAAGGAAGAATCTTTCTTATGTACCCTTCGTAACTATTAAAAAATATACAGTCAAGTTTGCCAGTTTCATCCTCACATGTAACTCTATTTGGTAGGTTCCTTATTCTGGGAAAATTATATTTGACGGGAGTAATTTTAATTGTATGTATTTTTCCTATTTGTAATTCATTTATTTTACTTAAAATTGATCTGTCTGTAAAAGATTTAGGCAATCTCCACAACAAATCAAATATGTTATTAACTTTTTTTTTTTTTAAAATTTTAACGGTTTTATCGCCGACACCTTTTAATTTAGATAAATCTTCCATTAGAAATTTATAATTATTAGTAGTTTTCACAATAAATATATTATATTAAAAATTATGGACTTTAGTAAGAAAGAACTTAAAAAAAAAATTCTTTATAGATCCAGCTATCGAGGTACTAAAGAAATGGATTTTTTAATGACATCATTTACAAATAAATATATAGATTCTTTAGACGACGATGATTTACTTGATTTATCAAATTTATTGAATTTAGAAGACGAAAAACTTTACAGCCTTAATAGAGAAAAAAAAATTACTAAAGATATACCCAATAATAAAGTTACAAACTTGTTTATATCTTTTAAATTAAAAAAATAGAAGTGGCGGAAGGACTGGGATTCGAACCCAGGAAAGAGTTGCCCCTTTGCCGGTTTTCAAGACCGGTGCTTTCAACCGCTCAGCCATCCTTCCATTTGCTAGTTTTTATAAGTAAAATTTTCAAATTCAACAATAAAATTAACTTTCTTTTATAATAAATCATTATAAAGGTACTCTATTTATTAATTCATGAAACTTACAAAATTTTCAAAAGGAATAATTTCTTCTTCATCTGGATCCTTTTTTTGGGGTTTTCTTGGTACTGTATATTTTCAATATATAAGTTTTATTGGTGTTTTTGAGATTGTAGCTCATAGATCGTTTTGGACATGTGTAATATTACTTATAACCACAAGTATATTTAAAAAATGGAAGTTATTTAAAAAATCTATTTATAATAAAAAAAATGTACTTGTTTTATTTATTACAAGTTTATTGATATTTGGAAATTGGTCTGTATGGATTTATGCAGTTTCAGCTAACAAAATTATAGATGCAAGTTTTGGATATTTTATTTTTCCAATTATAAGTGTTTTTTTTGGTTATCTTTTTTTAAAAGAAAAACTAAACGTCAAGAGAATTATTTCTATATCACTTGTTATTATTTCAACCATTTATTTGTTGTTAAAATTTTCTTCATTACCATGGGTAGGATTTAGTGTTGCTATTCTTTGGAGCTTATACAACTTGCTTAGAAAAAAAATTAATGTCGAAACAGATATAGGTTTATTAATTGAAAGTCTTTTTATACTTCCGATTATTCTTATTATTTTTTATTTAACTATATCAACAAATCAAAATGATTTTGTTTTAAGCGACATAGAATTAATGGGTATAATTTTTCTTGCAGGTCCCATGACAGTGATTCCTTTATTTATGTACGTAAAAGGAGTCGAGTTAGCGGGTCTTGGTGCCTCAGGTATGGTATTTTTTATTACTCCAACCGCTCAATTTTTACTTGGTTTTTTTTATTTTAATGAGCCTTTTTCTAACGAAAAGTTCATTAGTTTCATTTTAATTTGGATTGCTGTATTTATTTATCTTAAAGATTTATATGAAAAAGATTTATAAAATTTTAATAACCTTTTTTTTGATAATTCAAAGTTCTAATGCTATTTCAGATGAGGGTTCTTTTGAAACATGGCTTAAATCATTTAAAAAATATGCTTTAAAAAATGGTATTTCAGAAAAAACTTTTGACTTATCGATGTCTAAAGTTAAATTTAATCCAAAAGTTATTGAATATGATCGTTATCAGCCTGAGTTTTACGAAGATACAAAAACTTATGTGGAAAAGAGATCATCTGATAATAAAGTAAAAAATGCTTTTAAAATATATAAGAACAACTCAAATTTAATTGACGAAGTTGAAAATAAATTTTCAGTAGAAAAAGAATTATTGTTAGCTTTAATGGGTATTGAAACTAATTTTGGTAAATACTTAGGTAAAATGGATATTTTATCATCTTTAGCAACATTAAGTTTTGACAAAAGAAGAAGTGATTTTTTTACAGCTGAACTTATTACAGTGCTTCAATTAATTGATTCTGGAATTATAGACTACAAAATTCTTTATGGTTCTTGGGCAGGTGCCTTTGGAAATTTTCAATTTATGCCATCTACTATTAAAAATTATGCAATAGATTTTGATAATAATAATATTATTGAATTAAAAAAATCAAATGACTCTTTTGCTTCAGCTGCAAATTATTTAAAAAAAATAGGATGGAAAAAAAATCAACCCTGTTTTAAAAAAGTTAAACTTTCAAAAAAAATACCAAAAAAATTTCTTAACACTTCAGCTAGAAATATAAAAAACAAAACCTCAATTAAAAAAATTAAAAAATATTTACTCGATTTTGAAATATACAATTTAGATCCCAATTTAATTGTTGGTATAATAACTCCTGATAAAGATATTATTCCTGAGGCGGAAAATTTAAGTCCTGCTTATTTAACGTTTGATAACTATGAATTAATTTTAAAATGGAATCGATCTTTAAGATTCGCATTAGCAGTCTGCACATTAAAGGATAAAATATCTAATGAATTCTAAATTTCTATTAATTTTGATATTATTTGTATTAAGTTCGTGCTCATTAAATACAATAAATAAAAATGAAACCTCTGAAATTATAGCCCTTTCTGGTTTTAAAAATAATGGTTTTACAATAGTTTATGATGATAATCTTTATAAGAATGAATTAGTATCATTGAAATTAGAAGATAGAGATTTATTGATTTTTCAAAAAAATTTAAAAAAAGGAACTACAGTTAAAATAAAAAATAATATTAACAATAAATCTATAATTGCAAAAGTTGGCAAGAATTCAAACTATCCAGCTTTCAATAATTCTGTAATCACTAAAAGAATAGCTTCTGAAATTGACTTAAATTTGAATGAACCTTATGTAGAAATTTTAGAGATTTTAAACAATTCATCATTTGTAGCTAAAAAAGCAAAAACTTTTGATGAAGAAAAAAATGTTGCAAATAAAGCTCCCGTCGAATCTATAAGTATAAATGATCTAAACTCTAATGACACATTAGTTAACAAAGATATTAAAAAAAAATTTTCTTATATAATTAAAATTGGAGATTTTTATTTTTATGATTCTGCAAAACTTATGATGAAAAGAATTATAAATGAAACTGAAGTCAAAAAAATTGACATTAAGACTCTTTCGGAAACAAATTATAGAGTTTTTTTAGGTCCATTTAACAACTTAAATTCACTTAAAAATGCATTTAATGATATAAGTTTATTGAATTTTGAAAATATTGAGATAATTAAAAATGATTAAAAAACTTTTCTATATTGTTACTATTTTAGTAAACTTATTAATTATAAATACTGCGAACGCAAAATTTGACATTAAAGCTAGAACTGCAATTCTTCAGGATTATTCTTCAGGAGAGATATTATTTGAGAAAGATGCGGATAGTGAAATTTATCCCGCATCCATGACAAAAATTATGACATCAATAATAGCTTTTGATTTAATAGAAAAAGGAGATTTAAGCTTAGATGATAAATTTATGGTTTCAGAAAATGCTTGGCGTTTATCTCAATCAGGATATTCATCAATGTTTATAATGGTTAATGATGAAGTTTCAGTTGAAAATTTATTAAAGGGAATAATTATTGCGTCAGGTAACGATGCTTGTGTTGCTCTAGCCGAAGGTATAGCTGGTTCGGAGGAACAATTTGCAATGCTTATGACGCTTAAGGCTAAAGAAATTGGAATGGTTAATACAAATTTTTCTAATTCTTCAGGAATTAATGATCCTGACAACTATTCAACTGTTAGAGATATTTTAATAATGTCTAGATACCTTATAGAAAATTATCCTACATATTATGAATACTATAAAGATAAAGAATTTACCTGGGACAGAACAGGGGGTGATCCAATTACACAGGGAAACAGAAATCCACTTTTGTATAAAAAAATGGGTGCTGATGGTATAAAAACTGGATATCTAGCTGTTGAGAGATATTCTTTAGCATCTTCAGTTAAAAAAAAAAATCGAAGACTTATTGGTGTTGGAAGTGGATTTAAAACAAAAAGTGATAGATCAAGAGAGTCAGCCAAGTTATTAAATTGGGGCATGAATAATTTTGATTTAATAGAAATTACAAAGAAAAATATACCTATAGCTGATCTTGATGTTTGGTTAGGGTATAAAAAGAAAGTTAAAACTTATGTTAACCAGGATGTATATAAAACAATACCCAAGGCTAGAAAGAGATATATCAAGACAATTATTGAATATAATGGACCAATAGAGGCTCCAATTAAAAAAAATGATATAGTTGGTACAATGAAAGTTTTTTACAAGGATGAGTTACTAAATGAATATAAGGTTTTAGCATTTGAGGATGTAAAAAAAGTAAATATTTTTTCCAGATTAATTAAATCAATTAACTATTTAATATGGGGTGATGTTTAAAAAACCCATAATAGTCTTTGAAGGCATAGAAGGATCTGGAAAAACACTCCACATTAACTACTTAGCCAAGTATTTAAAAAAAAGAAAAGTTAAATTCATTAAATTAAGAGAGCCTGGTGGAAATAAAGGTTCAGAAAAAATAAGAAAATTAATACTAAATAATAAATCAAACTTACACAAAGTGACAGACTTATTATTATATCTTGCAGCAAGAAACGAAAATTTAGAAAATTTAATCAAAAAAAATTATGGTAAAAAATTGATTTTATTAGATAGATTTATTGATTCAACTGTTGCATATCAACACTATGGTATGGGTATCGATTATCAATTTATCAATCTAATAAATAACTTTTTAATTAAAAATATTAAAATTAGTGTAACTTTTTTAAACTTAGTAAGCCCTAAAAACTTACGTTTAAGACTTTCAAAGCGTAAAAATCTAAATCGTTATGATAAATTTAATATTGATTTTTATAAAAAAATCCAAAATGGCTATATTAAAATACTAAATAAAAAAAAAAATAAATATGTAGTTATTGATTCAAATAAGCCAATATCAGAAAATAAAGAAAAAATAATAGCAGAGGTTGATAAATTACTTAAATGAATATTAATATTAATCCAAAATTACAAAAGCAATTACATGGTTTGCATTCTAACTTGAAGACTTTAATACAACTTTATGAAAAAAATAATCTATCCAATAAAATATTGCTTTCGGGACCTAAAGGAATAGGTAAATCGACTTTGGCATATCATTTTATCAATTACATTTTTTCAAAAGATGAAATGTGTTCATATAATTTAAATGATTTTATCATTAATGAACAAAATAGATCATTTAAGCTAATAGAAAACCAGTCACACCCAAATATTTTTAACATAGATTTACTAGATGATAAAAAAAGTATTGATGTTTCTCAGGTAAGAGAAATGATAAGCTATGCCAATAAATCCAGTTTTAATAACAAACCAAGACTAGTCTTAATTGATAATGTTGAAAATTTAAACACTAACTCTCTTAACGCATTATTAAAAATAGTTGAAGAGCCTAACGAAAACCTTTTTTTTATTTTAATCCATGATAGTAGAAAAAAAATTCTAGACACACTTAAGTCAAGATGTATTGTTTTTAAATTAAATCTAACTTACGATAAATCTTTAGATGTAACTAATAAAATTTTAGGTAAAAATATTTTTGATTACTTAAATGAAGATTTAATCAATTATTATGCTTCACCAGGTGAGCTAGTAAATATTATTAATTTTTCAATAAATAATAATATTGATTTAAAAAAAATTTCTTTAAAGGAATTTCTTCTTTTATTGATAAATCAAAATTATTATAGTAAAGATAAATTTATTAAGTTATATATATTTAATATAATTCAAAATTATTTTTTAAACCTACTCAATAAAACAAATACCAAAGATAATATATATATGTTGCACAATAGGTTTATTAAAATGAATTATAATTGTATTAAATATAATTTAAATTACGAAAATTTATTTATTGAATTTAAAACTAAAATATTAAATGAATAAAAATTTTTATATAACTACGCCTATATATTATCCTTCTGCAAAACCTCATATGGGCCATGCTTATTCAAGTATTATTGCAGATTTTTTTGCACGTAGTAAAAAAATTCAAGGTTCAAACGTTTTCTTTTTAACAGGAACTGATGAACATGGATTGAAAATCCAAAGAGCTGCTGAAAAGAAGGGGATGAATCCAAAAGATTTTTGTGATGAAATTAGTATTACATTTAGAGAATTATCTAAAACTCTTAATTTAACCAATAATGATTTCATAAGAACGACAGAAGAAAGGCATTTTAAGTCAGTTCAAAATTTATGGAATATTCTCGAAAAGAAAAATGAAATTTATTTATCAAAATACTCAGGATGGTATTCTGTTTCAGATGAAGCATTTTACACCGATGATGAAGTTGAAAATATTGATGGTGTTAGAAAGTCAAAAATTTCAAGCTCTCAAGTTGAATGGGTCGAGGAAGAGTCTTTTTTTTTTAAACTCTCTAAATGGGAAAAACCACTTCTCAAGTTTTATGATGAAAATCCAAAATTTATTTTACCTGAAAGCAGAAGAAATGAAGTTATAAGTTTTGTTAAAAGTGGTTTAAAAGATTTATCAGTTAGTAGAAAATCTTTTTCTTGGGGCATTAAAGTTCCATCAAATGATCAACATGTTATATATGTGTGGCTTGATGCATTAACAAACTACTTAAGTGCTTTAAATTATCCCGATGTAAAAGATAAACTTTTTAAAGATTTTTGGCCAGCATCACTTCATTTAATTGGTAAGGATATTTTAAGATTTCATGCAGTTTACTGGCCCGCATTTCTTTTGGCTGCAAATATACCTCTACCTAAAAGAGTTTATGGTCACGGGTGGATTTTATCCGGAGAAGAAAAGATGTCTAAATCCAAAGGAAATATTTTAGATCCTATAGAAATCATTAAAGAATATGGCTTAGATCCATTAAGATATTACCTAATTAAAGAAGTTTCATTTGGCAACGATGGCAATATTTCGCAAGAAAAATTAGAAAAGTGCATTAATAGTGATTTAGCAAATAATTATGGAAATCTTTGTCAAAGGGTAATGGCTTTTATTGAAAAAAATCTAGATTCTCAAATTCCTAATAAAATTGAATTTACCAATGAAGATTTAGCTATTTTAGAAAATTTTAATAATAGTTATCAGAATTTATTAGATTACATTGATGATCAGGATATTAATTCTTACATTAATTATATTTTAGAACGTTTATTTGCAGCAAATAAATATTTTAATGATGAAGAGCCTTGGAAAAAGAAAGATGAAATTATTAGATTAAATACAATAATATATGTTTCATTGGAACTAATTAGAAAAATTACTATTTTACTTTACCCAATTATTCCTGCTAGTGCTCTTAAAGTATTAAAAGTGTTTGAAATTAAAGAAAATGAAATTGAATTTAAAAGTATTAGAAATAATAATTATTTAAAATATGGTAAAAAAATAAATAGAATGAGCATCTTATTTAAAAAAATTGAAAAAAATGATTGATTCACATTGTCATTTAGATCACGAACCACTTTTTGAAAATTTAAATGATGTAATTTTAAATTGTAAACGGGAAGGTGTAGAAAAAGTTTTGACTATATGCACTACAGTTGAAAGTTTTAAAAACATTATTAATATAGTTAAAAAGGATAAGATTATCTATGGAACTTTTGGTATTCATCCTCATGAAACAAGTGGCAATATACTCAAGACCGAGGAAATTGTAAAACCAATAAAGAATCATGAAAAAATTATAGGTGTTGGTGAAACAGGTTTAGATTTTTACTACAATAATAGTGATAAAAATTCACAAATTAAAAGCTTTATAAATCACATCGAAGCATCAATTGACTTAAATATACCTCTTGTTGTTCATTCAAGAAACGCAGAAGACGAGACATTCGAAATTTTAAATAGATACCATAAGAAAAAAAAAATGAAAATCTTAATGCATTGTTTTACAGGTTCTTCAAATCTTGCACAAAAGTTATTAACTTTAGATGCTTTTTTTTCAGCTAGTGGAATTATTACTTTTAAAAATAGTTTAGATTTACAATCAACTTTTAAGAAAATACCTAAAGAAAAATTATTAATAGAAACGGATAGTCCTTTTTTAGCACCAGTTCCTATGAGAGGAAAAAAAAATGAACCATCTTATATTAAATATACACTTAAAAAATTATCAGAGATAATAGATATTAGCTCATCTGAGTTAGAAAAAATAACGACCAATAATTTCAATAAATTATTTTTTAACTAATGAATATCAAATTCACTATTTTAGGATGTGGTAGTTCAATGGGTGTCCCTAGAGCAGATGGGTTTTGGGGAAATTGCAATCCTTTAGAAAAAAAAAACAATAGAACAAGATGTTCAGCTTTAATTTCAAGTAAAAATTGCACAATTTTGCTTGATACATCGCCCGATTTAAGAAGCCAATTATTGAGAGAAAAGGTAAAAAATGTGGATAAAGTTTTTTATAGTCATGGTCATGCCGATCAAACTCATGGAATTAATGACTTAAGAATATTTTATTTAAAAAATAAAAAAAAAATTGATGTTTATACAAATTTATTTACAAAAAAATATTTAAAAAAGTTTTTTTCTTATTGTTTTGTTGATAAAAAAGATTATCCAGCTATTTTGAATTTAAAACATTTAAAAAAAAAGCTTTCGTTTAATAATAGTGAAAATAAGATAACGATTAAGTCTATAGAAGTAAGACATGGTAGAATTAATTGTTTGGCTTTTATTATTAATGATAAATGTGCTTATGCGAGCGATGTAAATGAAATATATAAACAAGATCTTAAACATTTTTATAAACTTAAATATTTTGTAGTTGATTGTTTAAGAATTTCTCCTCATCCCTCACATTTTCATTTAAAACAAGTACTAACTTTGATTGAAATAATTAAACCAAAAAAAACAATCCTAACAAATTTGCATTCAGATTTAGATTATAATTATTTATTGAAAATTCTACCGAAGAATGTAATACCTGCTTATGATGGTTTATCTTTTTATATCTAAATGAAAAAAAATGTTATAGTTGTAACTGGTGGTGCAGGATTTGTTGGCAGTAATCTAATAGATTTATTATTAAAAAAAACAAAATATAAGTTAATTAGTATAGATAATTATTCATCTGGTTCTAAAAAAAACCATGTTAAATCAAGTAGAGTGAAATATATAAAGGGTGAGACAAAAAATATTTTTAAATTATTAAATAATCCAAGTAAGATTGTTTCAATTTTCCACTTTGGAGAGTTTGCTAGAATTTATCAAAGTTTTTTAAAAATGAACGAATGTATTAGTTCAAATACTGTAGGTAGCAATGAAGTATTTAATTTTTGCTTAAAAAACAAAATTAAACTTATATATTCTGCGACTTCTGCCAGTCTTGGCAATAAAGGTAATGATAGAAATTTGTCTCCTTATGCTTTCACAAAATCAAAAAATCTTGAACTTTTGGAAAATCTAAAGAAATGGTTTAAATTTAGATATGAGGTTATTTATTTTTATAATGTATATGGGCCAAATCAGATTTGTGAAGGAAAAATGGCTACAGTAATTGGTATTTTTGAAAGTTGTTACAGAAAAAATAAACCGTTACCAGTTGTTAGACCAGGAAATCAAACTAGAAGGTTTACCCATATAAATGATACTGTAGAGATATGTTACATTGCATGGAAAAAAAATTTATGTAGACATTATAGTATAGCAAATCATAAAACTTATTCTATTTTGGAAGTTGCTAAAATGTTTAATTCTAAAATCAAGTTTCTTTCAAAACGTCCTGGCGAAAGATATGCTTCTGCATTAACGAATATGAATTTGTCTAATAAAGTTTATAAATATTTTGGTAAAATAAATCTAAAAACTTATATAGAAAATTTTACGAAAAAAATTAATTAAGAAGCTTTTCAATTGCACTTGTTATCTTATTTGACATTGGATTAGTGAAAGACACAAATGTATCAATAACTTTACCATCCTTATCTATTAAAATTTTATGAAAATTCCATTTAGGGACAGCTGAGTTTCCATAATTTTTCTTTGCCCATTTATAAATTTCGTGAGCATTATCACCCTTAACCTCGTAAATTGAGGTTAAAGGGAAGTTAATATTAAAATTAACCTCACAAAAATTTTTTACCTCTTTTTCACTATTCTTCTCCTGTTTAAAGGAATTAGAAGGAACTCCAATAACAACAAAGCCTTTATCTCGATAAAGTTCCCAAAGTTTTTGTAAATCAGCATATTGTTTTGTAAAGCCACAGTAACTAGCAACATTTACAAGAAGAATTGCTTTATTTTGATAATCAGAAAAATTTATAATTTCTCCAGTTATTGAATTTATTTCAAAATCATAAATTAACTTGTTATAATTGGCTGAAGCATAGTTTTTAAAAAAAATCATAAATATAGTTATTGTTAGAACAATTATTTTCTTCATTAATGTTATTATTTATTTGGTGTAAGTAATATCAGGAAGTATCCAGTTAAAGTGGATAATAATGACCCAGTTAAAACTCCAATTTTTACTCCATCCATGTACTGGACATTTTCAACGAAAGCTAAATTTCCAACAAAAAGACTCATAGTAAAACCTATTCCAGTTAAAACTCCAACTCCATAGAAGTTATACCAGTTTGAGTTGTTAGGCATTTGTGCAATTTTTAGTTTTATAGAAATATAGGAAAATACAAAAACACCTAATTGTTTACCAAAAAACAATCCAACCAATATACCTAAAGGAACTTTATCAAGTAAAGACGAAAATGAAAGCCCATCTAAAGACACACCTGCATTTGCAAACGCAAATAACGGCATTATCGCAAAGGCCACATATGGACTTATTGCATGCTCAATCTTTATTAATAAAGAATAATCTTTTTCTTTTTTTCTGTGAGGTATAGTCATAGCCAGTAAAACTCCAGCTATTGTCGCATGAATTCCAGAGTTATGAGTAAAATCCCAAAGAAATATTCCTATTAGCAAGTAAGGTAAAAATTTTTTTATATTAAATTTATTTATAATTAATAAAATTATAAAAGCTAAAGCCATTAGTGCTAAATATTTAATATTTAAATCACCGGAGTAAAAAATAGCAATTATTAAAATTGCACCCAAATCATCAATAATTGCTAGAGCCGTTAAAAAAACTTTTAAAGATAAAGGAACTCTTTTTCCTAGCAATGAAAGAACACCCAATGAAAATGCAATATCTGTAGCAGAGGGTATTGCCCATCCATTAAGCGTTTCGCTATCACCCCAGTTAATAAATACATAAAATAATGCTGGTATTAGCATTCCACCAACAGCTGCGATTATTGGTAATAATGCTTGTTTCATATTTGAAAGTTCGCCTTGCAAAAACTCCCTTTTAATTTCCAAAGTAACAAAGAAAAAGAAAATTGCCATTAAACCATCATTTATCCAATGAATTATAGAAAGTTTTAATCCAAAATTATTAATTCCAATAAATAAGTATTTGTTTAAAGTTGAAAAATATAAATTGGATAAATTTGAGTTACTAACTACTAATGCTATTATTGCAGCAAACAATAGAACAAGACCACTTGCTGCCTCTAACTTAAAAAACCACTTAAATGGTTTAGAAATATAATTAATCATAATTAATTAAATAAATCTTTAATAAATAATACTACATCTTTTAGTATTTCATATAAGCTATTAAGAATTAAATCAAATCCAGGAATTAACAATTTAATCGAGTTTTCAAAAGTATCTGCTAAAATTATAAGTGCGACAAAAGAAATAATTAAAACAATCAAAAAACTTAAAATATTTATTTTTTTATCT
>CACIOK010000009.1 GCA_902588255.1 uncultured Pelagibacteraceae bacterium | reverse complement strand
GGAAGGATCAATCAGTGGATTTTTCTTTTTTACCTCATCAAGCGATATAAACTCTTGATCTAAACCCATATACCTAGCTTTAGATCTCTCTCTTTTGAGGTACTCGGCCCAAACGTCATTTGAAGCCAAATAAAATCCGCCACTAGGTTTAAATCCACAAGAATGGCCTGACTCTTTTTCTATTTCTTTATAAAGACCAATTGTATAGGCCATCATTCTCGAAATATTAGGATCGGATGAGATTACATGAACATTTCCAGCTGCATGCCAAGAGGATCCTGAAGTTAATTCATTCCTTTCCAAAAGCACACAGTCCTTTAATCCAAATTTAGAGAGATGGTATAGAATTGAACATCCAAC
This sequence comes from uncultured Pelagibacteraceae bacterium, assembly GCA_902588255.1. Taxonomy (GTDB): domain Bacteria; phylum Pseudomonadota; class Alphaproteobacteria; order Pelagibacterales; family Pelagibacteraceae; genus Pelagibacter. The sequence continues at coordinate 36,345 of CACIOK010000009.1, read as the reverse complement.
TACACCACCTCCAACAATTACTACTTTTGCATTACTTTCCATAATTTAAGAACTAATATTTTTTACTCATACTAGTATTTATATCTAAAAAAGACTTATCTTTACCGTGAAGCCAATGTCTACTCATATCTGGATAATATTTATATGATATTGGTTTTCTACCTAGAGCAACTGCCATTTCTCTAACGTGGTGAGGTTCAGCTCCACAACAAATCCCTATAAGATTTATTTTTCTTTTTTCGCAGTCCTTTGCAAACTCAGCCATTTCAAATCTGTTACAGTACAAATTATCCAAAGCAACAGGAAATGCATTTCCTCCAGGTATACAATCGCAACCATGATCAGTTTGATTTAAAAAACCTGGTTGCTCTTCAGTGGTCCTGTAGGGAACTGGTAAAGCAGCAACATGGCATGAAACCTTTTCTCTTATTTCAGGTAAAAGTTTCATTGTCATTTTTGGTCCTCTATAACAATTTAGACCAACTACATCAGCACCAAGATCTTCCATCATTTTACAAGCTTCTCCTGGAGTATGGCCCTCCCTAGTTTTATCACCTTTTTTAATTGAAAAATTTGTTACAGCAATCAAACCTTCGTCTTTAATTGCCTTAAGTGCAATTTTCATTTCCTCTGTCCAATTTATTGTTTCTGCAACAATAAAATCTACTCCTGCTTCTTTTGCCCAAGCCACTTGTTCTTCGTACATTTTTTGACACACAGAATGACTTTTTTTATCACTTGGATCATAAATGTTTGTATTAGCAACATCACCACAAACTAGTAAATCAAGATCTTTAAACTCATCTCTTGCATCTTTAGCAATCTGTAATGCATTCTTCTGTAGTGGCTCTAATAGATCTTCTTTGCCAATTAAACGCAATTTTTCTCTATGTCCATAGTAAGTAAATGCTTGAACTACATCTGATCCGGCTCTTATAAACTCTCTATGTAATTGAGAAACTACCTCTGGATGCTCTAAAACAACTTCAGGTACAAATGCACCAGCTGATAAATATCCTCTTCTTTCCATTGCAAACAAATATCCTTCTGCAAAAAGAACAGGTCCTTCATTAAGTCTTGTGATTAAATCTTTTTTCATATTTCCCTCCTAGTTAATTAATTTTAAATTTAAAATTTTATTAATTAAATTTTCTGGAAATAGTTTGAGTGCAATCTGTAATGAAATCTATTCAGGTACAATTCATGAAAAGATGAATAACCTATTACAGTAAATCTTTTGATAGATTTAAATTGATTGTTTACCCAAATCATTTTCGAAACCGTATAATTAATTAAAAAACAATTAAAGACATTTTTACTACAACTTAAAGTTGAACTAAATTTGCTTTTCTTTTCTCAGTATGTTTTGATGCTAGACTTTAATTAATTTAAGGGGAAATAATGAAAATAAAAAATATAATTGTTTCTGCTCTAGTCTTATTTGGTTTCACTTCTTTTAGTGGAATTGCTAATGCTGGATGTGGAAAATTAGTTATCGCTGAACAAAACTGGGCATCTGCCGAGTTGATGGCGAACGTAGACAAGATAATCCTAGAAAAAGGATATGGTTGTGAGGTTGAGCTTATACCTGGAGCAACTATGCCTACTTTTACTTCTATGGATGAAAAAGGTGAACCAGACATGAACCCTGAACAATGGGCAAATGCTGTTTACACACCTTTAAAAAAAGCTGTTTCAGAAAAAAGATTAATCATAGCTAACAAAGCACCTATTACTGGCCTTGGTGAAGGTTGGTGGATAACTCCAGGAACTGTTGAAAAAATTCCTGAAATCAAAGGTATGACAGCTATGGAAATTTTAGAACATCCTGAATGGTTCCCTTCAAAAGAAGATCCTTCTAAAGGTGCTTTTGTTGGTTGTCCAGCTGGATGGGGATGTCAGTTAGCTAACGCAAACCTTTTCAGAGCATTTGAAATGGAAAAAAAAGGATGGGTATTAATTGATCCAGGTTCTGCAGCAGGTTTAGATGGTACTATATCTAAAGCAGCTGACTCTGGAAGTCCTTGGTTTGGTTACTACTGGAACCCAACTTCAATGGTTGGAAAATATGGTTTAATTCCTGTAGATTTTGGTGTGAAATTTCACAGCAGAGACAACTGGGATAACTGTATTACTTTAGCTGAACAAGATTGTGCAGATCCTAAACCAACTGCATGGACAAAATCTGAAGTAAATTCAATTGTTACTGCAAACTTTGCTGAAACTGGAGGAAAGGCTGCTTTGAAATATGTTAAAAAGCGTACTTACCCAGGTGAAGTAATGAATGGAATGCTAGTATACATGGCTGACAATCAAGCGAAGGGTTCAGACGCAGCAATTGAGTTTTTACAAAAACACGAAGGTGTTTGGGGTAAATGGGTATCTGGAGCTGCTAAGAAAAAAATTAAAGCTGGTCTTTAATATATAATTTATTTAACGAGCCTATAATTAAATAGGCTCGTTAATTTTTTTAGGAATTAAATGGAATTTTTAACAAAATTTCCTGTGATGGATCGTAAATCCCTAATGGAATTAAGAAAAGGGATTGATCACACTTTCAGAGAATTTTCTAGAGCTTACGGTGATGGTATAGAAGCTTTTTTTGATCCATTGTTATTTTTTTTAATAAGGTTAGAAAAGTTATTGTTAGCTACGCCTTGGCCAATAATATTATTAATACTTGGTGGATTAGCTTGGTTAGGTTCAAGAAGTTGGAAACTTGTAATTGGAAGTATGCTTGCTTTTATGGCTATTGGATACTTTGGTATGTGGAAAGATTGCATGGCAACAGTAGCAATCATAACAGTTTGTACAATTATGTGTATAGCTGTTGGAATACCAATAGGAGTACTCATGGCAAGATCTAACAGGGTTGAAAAAGGAATGCTCCCCGTTTTAGATATGATGCAAACCATTCCTAGTTTTGTCTATTTAATTCCTATATTGATGCTACTTGGTATTGGAAAAATCCCAGGGTTAATTGCTGTTTGTATATACGCTATACCGCCAGTTATAAGATTAACTAATTTAGGTATAAGAGAAGTAGACAAAGAGACAATAGAGGCAAGTGAAGCATTTGGAGCTACAAAATTACAAAAGTTAAGAACTGTACAAATACCCTTAGCACTTCCAACGGTGTTTGCAGGTGTAAACCAAACTATCATGATGGCATTAGCTATGGTTGTTATAGCGTCTATGATTGGAGTTAAGGGTTTAGGAGTTCCTATATTAAGAGCTATATCAAACCAATATTTAGCATTAGGACTATTTAACGGATTAGCTATTGTTGCACTGGCCATAATATTTGACAGAATTACTCAAGAATACGGTCGAAGAATACAAAAACATAGAGGGATTAAAAGATAGTCTCTTTAGCGCATAAGAAGCGATTTTTATAGACAGCCTTTTTAAAATAAATAAATATTCCCTAATGAATTTTTCTTTGGAAATAAGCCCTAAAACTGACTTGGATACCTTACCTGCCTTAAAGGATGTTTACATTACAATGCTTCCTGGAGGGGATTTTAAAGAAACAGCTGAGCAAGCTGTTAAACTTGTAAAAAAAGGTTGTAATCCAATCCCACACTTTCCTGCAAGATCAATTGAAAACGATGCACAACTTAAAGAATATATCTCAATATGTAAGGATGGAGGAGTTAAACAAGCTCTAGTCATTGGTGGTAGTAGAGATCCTATCGGAAAATTTGATAGCTCAATCCAGCTTTTAGAGACTGGTTATTTTGAGCAGATGAAGATAGGAATCGCTGGACATCCAGAGGGTAGTCCTGATATATCCGATTCAAATTTAGAAAAAGCTATGAAAGATAAAAAACCTTATGCTGACTATATAGTAACTCAATGGTTACTAGATCCTCAAAAAATAATAGACTTTATTTCTAAACAAACAATACCAGTTCATGTCGGAATTACTGGGCCGCTAAAAATAACTAGCCTTATTAAATTTGCTAATATTGTAGGAGCAAAAAATTCCATAAATTTTCTTAAATCTAATTTTACTAAGGCATTAGATTTAATGAAACCTAGAGACCCAAATGATTTAATTGGGAAAGTTAAATCGCATTCTGATTTCTTCCACATTTATACATTCGGCGGCTTGAAGGAAACAAACAAGTGGTTGATGGAGAACAAATATGTCTAATGAATTTGACTATACTAAACTAAAACATGTAACTTCAGTTGATCAATCTGATCGAGAAGTTCCATATAATTTAAGACAAAGTGGACCAACAAAAGTTGAATTGTTAATTTCAACAAGAGTAAGAAAGTCTCCTTATTGGCATTTATCAATGCAAGCGGGGTGTTGGAGAGCAACTGTTTATAATCGTATTTATCATCCAAGAGGATATGTAAAACCTGAAGATGGTGGAGCAATGGTTGAGTACGATGCAATTGTTAATCACGTTACAATGTGGAACGTTGCTGTTGAGAGACAAATAAGAGTTAAAGGACCTGACGCAGAAAAGTTTACTGACTATGTAATAACAAGAGATGCAACTAAAATTTCACCCATGAGAGCAAGATATGTGATTTTATGCAATGCTTATGGTGGAGTTTTAAATGATCCAATTCTTCTAAGAATTTCAAAAGATGAATTTTGGTTTTCTTTATCAGACTCAGATATTGGTATGTATCTACAAGGCGTTAACGCAGATGGAAGATTTGATTGTACAGTAGAAGAAATCGATGCTTGTCCAGTACAAATTCAAGGACCTAAATCAAAAGCATTAATGAAAGATCTTTGTGGTGATCAAGTTGATTTTGATAACATGCCTTTCTACGGGCTAGCTGAAGTAAAAGTTGGTGGAAGAAGCTGCGTAATTTCTCAATCAGGTTTTTCTGGAGAGGCTGGATATGAAATTTATTTAAGAAATGCTACTTTATATGCGGAAGATATGTGGAATGCAGTTCTTGAAGCTGGAAAAAAACATAATTTAATGGTTATAGCACCAGCTCACCATAGAAGAATTCAAGCTGGAATTTTATCTTGGGGGCAAGATATGGATCAACAGCATAACCCTTTTCAATGTAACCTTGGTTACCAAGTTTCATTGTCAGGTAAAGGAGAATGGAATAAAAAAGCTGATTATGTTGGTAAAGCCGCATTAGAAAAAATGGGCGCTGAATTGAAGGATGGTAAAAAACCATACAAACTTCAATTAGTTGGCCTTGAGCTTGGTGGAAAACCTATCGAAGAATATGCTCCTGATTTTTGGTTGATATCACCAGAAAGTGGCGGAGATCCAGTTGGATTTATCACATCTCCTTGGTACCACCCTGAAAAAAAACAAAATATAGCGATGGGATATGTACCGTTCGATGGAACTTTAAATGCTAATGGATTTCCGAAGGGTAAAGTTGGAACTAAGTATAAAGTTCATCTACCAGAAAAATACTCTGATAAACCAGGAACTCCTGTTGACGCTGTAGTAGTTGATATTCCATTTAAAGAATCTTTTAATGCTAATACTAGAGAAGTAGTTAAAGGATAAAAAATTATTAAAAAAACTAAGCGCATATGTTGAAAAACTATGCGCTTTTTTTTTAAATATTTTCAACTAATATTCCTCCAGTTGATGGTTCTTTGCAGCCTGTAGTTTTTGGAAAAGAAATCGGAAGTTTAAGAAAAGATCGAATAGCTAAATAAGCAAAAGCTTGAGACTCCATAAAATCTCCATCTATTCCATAACTATCTATATTTTCAATTGTATGTTTTTTTTCTAATTTTTTTTTAATAGTTTTCATCAAAGTTAAATTCTTTCTACCTCCTCCGCAAACTAAAATCTTTCTAGATTTATCGCTTAGTTTACTTAAAAAACCTACAATACTCTCTTCTAAGACTGATGCGGTAAATTCAGTTACAGTTGACGTGCCATCTTCTAAAGAAAGACCACGCAGAAAATTTACATCAAAATCTTTAGCATCATGAGAAAGAATATTTTTATTCCTCAGACTTTCATAGTTATCTAAAGCTTGGTTCAAAATTGATATGTTAATTTTGCCTTGCATAGCAATTGAGCCATCCTTATCAAATTTTTTTCCAGTTTTTTTTCTCACCCATTCATCAATTAAACAATTTCCTGGTCCAATATCGCAACTTACTAAAGTTGAATTTATATCAGAGTCTATTGCTGTTATATTTGCAATACCTCCTAAATTAAGTACGCAAATTGGTAAATCTATTTTGATTTCTTTTGAAATTAATTTGTGAAATATAGGCGTTAGTGGTGCTCCTTGTCCTCCATTTCTTAAATCATTCTGTCTAAAATCATAAACAACTTTTTTTTTCACTAATTGTGATAACAGATTTCCATCTCCTAGTTGTTTTGAAATTTTTTCATCTGCATTATGAAAAATTGTTTGTCCGTGAAAACCGACAAAATCTATATTAAAATCAATCTCCTTAGTCACTTCATTGACAGCTTTAGAGTGAAGTAAAGTAATTTCTTTCTCCAAAACCTCAAGTTCTTTTGAGTATATTTTAAGATCTTGAGAGCTGTTAATTTTATCTCTAATGTTTACAAGATTTCTATGAAAATCCTCAGTATATTGAAAATATTTGTTTAAAATTCCTTCAAATTTGATATCGCCATCTGATTTAATGATCGAAACATCTATACCATCCATTGATGTTCCGCTCATTAAACCTAGACTATAAAAACTTTTACTCATATATATTTTTTAATTAATTCAAATAAAGTATATTGATTCTACACTGTTTTTAAAAAATATGGAAAATTCATTCTTATCTGAATTTAAGAAAAGAGATTATTTTAATCAATGTACTAATTCTGAAGAGTTAGAAATGTTGATGAGTAAGAAGAAAATCAGAGCGTATATTGGTTTTGATTGTACAGCTTCAAGTTTGCACGTTGGTAGCTTATTGCAAATAATGTGTCTTAGAATGTTACAAAAATATGGACATCAACCAATAGTTTTGCTTGGTGGTGGAACAACAAGAATTGGAGACCCATCAGGCAAAGATGAAACGAGAAAAATTTTATCTGAAAAAGAAATTGAAAAAAATATAAAAAATATTGAAAAAATTTTTAAAACATATCTAAAAACAAATAATCCCAAAACAAAGCCTATTTTTGTTAATAATTACAAATGGCTTGGTAAACTTAATTACATAAAATTTTTAAGAGACATAGGAAAACATTTTACAATTAATAAAATGTTAAGTTTTGATAGTGTAAAATTACGCTTAGAGAGAGACCAATCGTTAAGCTATATGGAATTTAATTATATGATTTTACAGGCCTATGATTTTTTAGAATTAAACAAAACTAAAAACTGCTTAATGCAAATGGGTGGTTCTGATCAATGGGGAAACATTATTAACGGAGTAGAGTTAGTGAAAAGACATTCAAGCAAACAAGTTTATGGCTTAACCACTCCACTGATCACTTTAGCCTCTGGTACAAAAATGGGTAAGACAGAAAGGGGCGCTGTATGGTTAGATGAAAAACTTTTATCACCTTATGACTATTGGCAATTTTGGAGAAATACAGATGATAGAGATGTAATGAAATTTATTAAAATGTTTACAGATATAAAATTAGATAAAATTGAACAGATCAAAAATAAAAATATCAATGAGTTGAAAATATTATTGGCAAATGAAGCTACTACTATGTTACATGGAAAGAGCGCAGCTTCCAAAGCGGAAGAAACTGCTAAAAAAACTTTTGGAAAAGGAACTATAGGAGATGATTTACCATCAATTTCAATAAAAAAAGAGAATCTTAAAAACGGAATTAATATAATTGACCTAGTAATACTTTCAAATTTATTAACCTCAAAAAGTGAAGTTAGAAGAACAATAAAAAATAAAGGCATTAAAGTGAATAATAACCCTATCGAAGATGAAAAATTTATTGTTTCTTTAGAAAATTTTAATAATGAAAATATTTTAAAATTATCTCATGGCAAAAAAAATCATGTAGTAATAAAAATAAATTAGCTTTTTTTTTAATTTTTAGACTCTGTTTTCTTTATTTTTTCTAAGGTTCTAGTAATAAATCTTGGTGTTAGAGTTTTAATTGGATTTACAGTTGTTTTTAATTTTGTGGGAGGACCTTTTAATTTAAAACTAACACCAAATACTCCTTCACCTGTTTTTTTACCCACTAAGATATCACCTAGAATTGGGATCTTCCCAATAGCTTTATTGATTGTAGTAGCTGGAACAAGTGTGCCTCTAAGACTAACTAAATTTTTACCTTCAACATAACCCTCCATTAAAATTGAAATTGCAGGTCCAATTGAATAAATTTCATTAATTGTCATAAGATTTTTTTTATTTTCAAAGTTCATTTCAAACTCATCGAAACGTATTCCCTCTCCTGTTAGAAGATCTGCTATTCCTTGGAGAGATGCTAAAGTAAGAATTTTAGTTAAAGCAGGAACTTCTTTTAATTTAAAATCATTTATTTTTAATTTTGATTTTGATAAATTGTTCTTTTTAATTGAGTAAAAATCTAAATATCCCCCTTCAAAACCTTTGATAAATTTATATTTTTTGACCAATGGTTTTGCATTTTCGGCAAATAATGTTGTTATTTTTTCATTATTTTCATTCGTTCTAATTGATAGTACAAGTTTTTTATTATCAACAAAATTTCCAGATAAATCCAAATTAACTAAATTATTTCTTTTAAATTTTATATCGCTTTGTAAAGACTTCAAAAAATAATTATCTTCAATAAAAATTTTATCTATATTGATTTTAAATTTAGAATTAAGGTTATTAAAAAATTTAGAAATTCCTTCATCACTATCACTAGTCAAAATTTTATCTAAAAACGTACTGCCATCAAAAATTTTGCTTGATACTAAATAATCTTTTTTATCCCTATTTAAAAGAATTTCATTATTTTTTTTATTTTCATTAATAAAATTTAAATCTATGAGTTTAAAATAATTTACTTTTAAGTCTTTTGATAAGCTTAAATTTTCAATTAAAAAACTATTTTTTGACTCATTAAACGATATTTTTTTAAATAATAAAGTTTTTTCTTTTTGATAATCTCCGTCAATAAATAAAATTGAGTCTTTATTTTCTTTTTTTTTGTAGTTTAAAAATTCTATATGTAGGGGGTTTTTATTTATATTGATTTTAAACTGAAACTTAAAATTGCCATCCTTATTTTTTATATCATAATTTATGTTTTCAGGTTGTGTGTCTATCAAATAACTTCCAATACCTTTTATGGATAATTGTTTTTTTTTAATAGAAACTTCAATTTCATGATCTTCAAAATCTACAAATCCACCATAATTTGGAATATAATTTTTTAGTTCTGCTATATCTGTTTTGTAAGTTAATTTATCTAACTTGATTTTTGATTTAAGAGAAAAATCATTAATTTTTAATTTTTTATTTATTTTAAATGAAAAATGATTGTCAGAACTTAATTTTGTATTTGTAAAATTAAAATTTTCTAAGCCTTGTTTAAAGAATATTGATAGTATTTTTTCGTCAAAATTTGAAGATTTATTATTTATGCTACCTTCAATTAAAAAATATTTGCTTTTATCTTCAATTTTAATCTCTTTTGATAAAAAATTTATACTTTTATATTTAATTTTTGCACTTTTAATTAAGTATAGTTTATTTTGAATATCAAAATTTAAATCAATATCAGAAATAATATCTTTGTTTAAAAATCTAATTTGTGCTCCTTTAATTGAACCTTTAAATTTATAATCTTTTTTTAACTTTCCTTTATCATTAAAATTTAGTTCAATTTTAGTATTGATTTTTCCCTTTTTTAGCATTTTTTCAAAAATAATCAGCTGAGGACTGTTTTTAAAAATTCTCATAAAATTTACTACATCAATTAAGTCATTGTCTTTTGATTCTATAAATGCGTTTTTAATTCCAAACTCTTTATTTACAAATGCTCTTATTGATAAATTGGTAGAAATATCTTTTAGTTCAATTTCAGTGTTTTTATGTATCAAAGCTACATCTGAAATTTTAATATTTACTGAGAGATTTGTTAATTTTAATAAGATTTTAACTTTATCAAATTTTGTTGTGATTTTATTATTTGATTTAGATATTTCTTTTTGAATTAATTTATTAAAGCTTTTTGTTTCGATCCCGTAAAAACTCAAGTATCCAACAAATATTACCAACAATATAAGTAAAAATGAAAAAAACTTTATAAATATTTTAAACATTGATTTTGTAAAGTGAGCTTTCTATAAATTCATCAATTTCTCCGTCCAAGACTTTATCAGGATTTGAGCTTTCTTGATCTGTTCTATTATCTTTTACTAAGCGATAAGGGTGTAAAACGTATGATCTTATTTGATGACCCCATCCGATGTCAGATTTAGAACTTTCCAAACTTTTTGTCTCCTTTTCTCTTTTTTTTATTTCATAGTCATAAAGTCTAGCTTTTAACATATTCATACAAGTTTCTTTATTCTTATGTTGAGATCTCTCATTTTGACACTGAACAACAATTTTTGAGGGTGTATGTGTTATCCTTACAGCGCTATCAGTTGTATTTACGTGCTGTCCTCCTGCTCCACTAGATCTATAAGTGTCGATTCTTAAATCCTTTTCTTTTATTTCTATATTTACATTTTCATCCACAACTGGATAAACCCAAATACTAGCAAAACTTGTGTGTCTTCTTGCTCCTGAGTCGAATGGAGATATTCTAACCAATCTATGAATACCAGACTCTGATTTTAACAAACCATAAATATAGTCTCCTTCAATTTTAATTGTAGATGATTTTATACCTGCTTCATCACCTTTATGTTCACTGATGATTTTAAATTTAAAATTTTTATTATTGGACCACTTAACATACATTCTTCTTAACATTTCAGCCCAATCTTGGCTTTCAGTTCCTCCTGCCCCAGCATGTATTTCTAAATAACAGTCTAAACCGTCACTTTCACCTGAAAGAAAACATTTTATTTCATTTTTTTTTGTTTCATTTTTTAAGTTTTTAATTTTTTTTAAGTTTTCATTGATAATTGTTTGATTATTTTCATCTGAGGCTAATTTTTGCAACTCTTCCAAATCGTTGAGCTCTTTAATTGATTTTTCGTAAGAATTTATTAGATCTTCGTGGAGTTTTTTTTCTTTTAATACTTTTTGAGCTTCAATTCTATTTTGCCAAAAATCATTTTTGATTATCTTTTTATTATTTTCGTCTAATATATGTCTAATTTTATTATTCTCAAAGATACTCCTTAATTCTTTGAGAAATTTTTAAGATATCATTTTTATAATTTAAAAATTCGTTTTCCATTAATAGAATCTTAATATATTATTGTTTCTAAATCTATTATTAATATCAATATTTTCCTCATTTAATGAAGAGGTTTTATTTTTTTTAAATACTTCTACGATTGTTTTTTTTGATGCAAAACTAGATTTTTTTCCACTTGAAGGATCAACAACCATCATAATAATATTATCAGCTACTTTAAAAGGTCTGGCATCTTTTTTTTTTATAGCTTTTTCAACAAATTCTTTAAAAATTGGCATAGCAGTTTTTGCTCCTGTTTCGTGCCTTCCTAAAGGTTTTGGTTCATCCATTCCAACATAAACACCAACTACTAACTTAGATGTAAAACCTATAAACCATGTATCAGTATTTTTATTTGTTGTTCCTGTTTTTCCAGCAATATCTAAATTTAGATCTCCTAATCTTTTACCTGTTCCTCTTTTCACTACCCCCTCTAACATCGATGTCATTTGATATGCACTTTCTGGTGAAAAAATTTGATTAAAATTATCTGAAATTTTTGGAACTTTAGTGCTATCAAAAGTTAATTGTTCACAATCATCACAAGTTCTTTGTTCAGAATTATAAATCGTAACTCCTTCACTATCTTGAATTCTATCAATCATAATTGGTTTAACTAATTTTCCTCCATTTACAAATGAGCAATATGCTGTGGTTAGTTTCATAAGTGTTGTTTCTGTAGACCCTAATGAAATTGATAAAAGTTCATCGGGGTCTTCATAAATTCCTAGCTTTTTCGAAAAATTAACAATTTTTTTTACTCCTAGGTCTTGGGCTACTCTAACAGTCATTAAGTTTCTAGATTTTTCCAAACCTGTTCTTAAAGTTGATGGGCCATAAAATTTTTTTCCATAATTTTCTGGTTTCCACATTTTTAAGTCTGAACCTTGCTCTAATACTAATGGAGCATCTAAAACTAATGTTGAAGGTGAATAATTATTTTCTAGAGCCAAAGCGTAAATAAAAGGTTTAAAAGCTGATCCGGGTTGTCTTAAAGCTTGAGTTGCTCTATTGAACTCACTCTTTTTAAAACTAAACCCACCACTTAAAGCTAGCACTCTACCTGTAAAAGGGTCCATTACTACAATTGAACCATTTACTTTTGGTAATTGTTTTAATTCATAAAAATTATTATCAGATTTTTTAACATAAATGACATCTCCTATATTAAATGTATTGATTTCTTTTTTGGTCCAAGATAAGTCTTCATTTTTTATTTTACCTTTTTTTTTATTAATTGTTTCTATATCTAATGAAAACTCATTAATTTTTTTAATAATTGCGATTTGCCAATCAAGAGAATTTTCTAAAAAATGTTCTTCTAAATTTTTATTCCAATTATCTGAAATTTTTTTATTAACTATTGGTCCTCTCCACCCTCTTCTTTGATCATATTTAATTAGTCCTTTTCTTAAAGAATTAGTAGCAACATCTTGTAAATTTAAATTTAATGGAGTCTTTATATTAAATCCTTGTTTATATACTTTTTCAAAACCAAATTTATTAACAATATCTTTTCTAATATCTTCAACATAGTATCTTGTGTCTTCCAAATAAATTTTTTTTCTTTTTTTCAGTAAAATTTCTTTTCTCTGATATTTTTTATAGTCCTCTTTTGTAATATAATTATTATCCAATAAATTTTTTAAAACTAAATTTCTTCTAAATTTTGCTATTTTAATATTTTTATAGGGATTATATTTACTAGGAGCTTTAGGCAAAGCCGCAAGAAGAGCTGACTCTTCATACTCCAATTCATTTATTGACTTGTCAAAATATTTTAGACTTGCTGAAGCAATTCCATATGTTCCTTCGCCTAAATAAATTTGATTTAAATATAACTCTAAAATTCTCTCTTTGCTTAATGCTCTTTCAATTCTAAATGCAAGAATGGCTTCTTTTAATTTCCTATTTAAACTTACTTCATTTGTAAGTAAAAAATTTTTCGCAACTTGTTGAGTAATAGTAGAAGCACCTTCTAATCTTTTAGAATAAATTACATTAAAAATATTGTTTATAACTGCTCTTAAAACTCCTTTTGCATCAACTCCAGGATGTGTAAAGAAATTTTTATCTTCAGCTGACAAAAAAGAGTTTATAATTTTTCTTGGAATAGCATCGTAAGGAATGAATATTCTTTTCTCAGAAGAAAAATCACTCACAAGCTGTCCTTCTCCAGAATAAACTTTGCTTGAAACTGAAGGTTTGTAATTCTTTAAAAACTTATAATCTGGTAGATTATTCGAAAAAACCCATAAAACGGCCAGTATACATAATGCACCAAATAAGATTCCGCTTGAAATTAATATTAATATTTTTTTAACAAATTGACTCATTTTTGTATTATTTAATATACGAATTTGTTAAACATATGGCACAAGAATTAAAACTAAATTTATAAAAATAAATAAATAAATGAAAAAATTAATCAACATTTTATGGAAAAGAATTTATATATTGATGCTTCGCATCCAAATGAAACTAGGGTTGTACTTAAATCAAACGGAAATATTGAAGATTACGAATACGAAAGTATAAGAAATAATCTAATAAAAAACAATATATACCTGGGCAAAGTAAGTAGAGTTGAGCCTTCTCTACAAGCAGCTTTTATAGATTTCGGTCGAGAAAGACATGGCTTCCTTTCTTTCAATGATATCCAATCAGATTATTATCAAATTCCACAAAGTGATTTACAAAAAATAAAAGAAGAAGAAGAAAAAGATAGAGAAGAACTTCAAAAAGAAAGTCAGAAATTAGAGGAAAAAAACTTAAGCGAAGGCAATCTTGAGGTGACCGACCCAGTAGAAAAAAAACCTGAAAATTTAAATAATAATGAAGAACAATTAAAAAATGAAAAAAAATATCGTCCGAAAAGATATAAGATACAAGAAGTTATAAAACCAAATCAAGTTATACTTATTCAGGTTTTAAAAGATGAAAGAGGTCTAAAGGGAGCTGCTTTAACAACTTTTATTTCCATTGCTGGAAAGTACATTGTTTTAATGCCTAACACACCTAAAGGAGGAGGAATTTCAAGAAAAATTTTTAATCCAAATGATAGAAAAAAAATAAGAAGTATACTTAATGAAATTAAAATTCCCAACGAAATGGGTTTAATTGTTCGAACTGCCGGATCAAATAAAACTAAAAATGAAATCGATCATGATCTTCAAAATTTAATCAACGTTTGGAACTCAATTAAAGAAACTGCAATAAATTCTATTGCGCCAACATTAATACATCAAGAAAGTGAAATCATAAAAAGAACTTTAAGAGATATGTATGATGAAGATACAAAAAATATTATTATAGAAGGTAACGAGGGTTATAAAAAAGCTCAAAATTTTATGAAAATAATAATGCCTAGCCATGTAAAAAAAATAAAAAAATATAGAGATAAAGTCCCACTTTTTTATAAAGAAAACATTGAATTAAAATTAAATGAAATTTTTGATACACAAGTGAAATTGAACTCAGGTGGTTATTTAGTAATAAACCCAACAGAAGCTTTGGTTTCTATCGATGTTAACTCGGGAAAATCTATAAAACAAAAAAATGTCGAAAGTACCGCTTTAGATACAAACCTTGAGGCAGCTGATGAAATTTCTAGACAGATTAAAATCAGAGATTTGTCAGGTCTTATTATTATTGATTTTATTGATATGCTTAGTTATTCAAATAGAAGATTAGTTGAAAAAAGACTTAAAGAAAAATGTAGATCAGACAGAGCAAGAATTCAAATAGGTCGAATAAGTAATTTTGGTTTACTTGAAATGTCTAGACAAAGACTAAGAGAAAGTTCTGTTAAGTGGGAAGTTTCATTAACAAAGGAGTCTTTTGCTTTTAAAGTTCTAAAACTAATTGAAATTAAATCAATTTCAAACAAAGCAAAATTTGTTGATTTAAAAATTTGTGAAAAAGTATCAAATTTTATGAAAGAAAATTTTATTGATGATTTAAAATACTTTGAGCAAAAAAATAAAATTAAAATTAAAATAATAGCTGATAACTCTTTAATTATACCAGAATATGTAATCGACCTTCAAAACAAGTCTAAAAAAACTCTAGAAAAAATAGAAAAATTTACTCAAATTAAAAAAATGAAGGAAATCAATGTTAACAACAATATTGAGTCGAAAAAAAATATGGGAAAAAATTCATTTAAAAAGAAGAAATTTTTTAGAAAAAAATTTTATAAAAAGAAAACTAAATAACTCCTTTTTTAGGTGAAGATGGTTTTCCAAATAAAGACTTTTCAATTCTTCCAGAAAGATAAGATTGTCTGCCGGCTATAACCGAATTTTTAAAAGCTAAAGCCATTTGCATTGGATTTTTTGCCATCGCAATTGCAGTATTAACTAAAACCCCATCACATCCTAATTCCATGGCTATTGAAGCATCAGAAGCTTGACCTAGACCAGCATCAATAATAACAGGCAACTTTGTTTGATCTCTAATTATTTGAATATTAATTTTATTTTGAATTCCTAGACCCGATCCTATAGGAGCGGCTAAGGGCATGATCGCGGACGCACCAGCATCTTCTAGTTTTTTAGCCATTAAAGGATCGTCTGTGCAATACACCATCACTTTAAAACCTTCTTTAGTTAAAACCATTGTTGATTTAAGTGTTTCAATCATATCAGGATATAAAGTTTTTTTATCTCCTAAAACTTCAAGTTTAACCAATTTCCAACCGCCTATTTCTCTTGCTAAACGCAAAGTTCTTAGAGCATCATTAGAATTAAAACACCCAGCTGTGTTAGGTAAATATGTAATTTTTTTTGGATCTAAATAGTCCATCAATAATGGTTTGTTTTTATTTGTAATATTTACTCTTCTTACTGCAACTGTAACAATTTCTGCCCCTGAAAGCTTAACTGCTTTAGCGCATTCTGACATATTTTTATATTTGCCTGTTCCAACTATTAATCTAGAATTAAATTTTTTATTAGCAATTTTTAATTGATCTTTCTTCAATCTTAACCTCCACCTATAAAATGAACTATTTCAATTTTATCGTTTTTTTTTAATTTAATTTTTTTCAAGAGGTTTTTATCAACTATTTCTTGATTTAATTCAATTGCGACCTTTTTTATAGGAACTTTAAGTTTTATTAGGTAGCTATATAAAGTAACATTATCTTGAATTATCGATAATTTGCCGTTTATTTTAATTTTTATTTTTTTTATATTTTTCATAATATATAATTAACAGATGAGTAATAATATTTTAATAATTAATGGTCCAAATCTTAATCTATTAGGTGAAAGAGAACAATCACAATATGGCTCTATCACTTTTGAAGAGTTAAAGAAAAATTGTTTAGAAAAATCAAAAGAATTAAATATTAATCTAAATTTTAACCAATCAAATGTAGAAGGGGAAATTGTAAATCTCATACAAGAAGCAAGAAATAGTTGTGATGGAATAATAATTAACGCCGCGGGCTTTACTCATACCTCGGTTGCTATAAGAGATGCACTAAATATATTTAAAAAACCAATTATTGAACTTCATATTTCTAATATTTATAAGAGAGAAGAATTTAGGCAAAAATCCCTAATAAGCGATGTCGTAACTGGAGGGATATTTGGAATTGGTGCGGACGGTTATATTTTAGCCATAATTGCAATGCAAAAGATGATTAAAAAATGAAAATAGATAAAAAATTAATAAAAGAATTAACTGACTATTTAAATGAATTTAATTTAACAGAACTTGAGTATGGAAATAATGATCTTAAAATTAAAGTTTCAAAATCAATTTCAAATAAATCGTCCCAAAGTACAGATCTAAAAAAATCTACTAGGACTGTAGCTGAAAAGATAGATGAATTTGGAGAAGTTTCAGCAGGAAAAAAAGTTACATCGCCAATTATAGGTACTGCTTATCTTGCACCAGAACCTGGCGCAAAAAAATTTGTTGAGGTTGGAAAAAAAATTAAAAAAGGAGATACAGTTATGATAGTTGAAGCAATGAAAACAATGAATCATGTGCCAGCTACATCTGATGGAACAGTAAAAGAAATATGTATTCAAGATGGTTCTCCTGTTGAATTTGGACAGACTCTTGTGATCCTAGATTAATGTTTAAAAAAATATTAATTGCAAACCGAGGAGAAATTGCTGTTAGAATTATTAGAGCATGTAAAGAATGGGGAATACAAACAGTTGCAGTCCATTCTGATGTAGACAAAGATTCAATGCATGTCAGGTTGGCAGATGAAAGTGTCTGCATAGGATCGTATCAACCAATAAATAGTTATTTAAATATACCTGCTTTAATGTCAGCAATTGAACTTACTGGTGCTGAAGCTGTTCATCCTGGATACGGATTTCTATCGGAAAATTCAAATTTTGCAAAGATTTTAGAGGAAAATAATATAAAATTTATTGGTCCATCTTCAAAACTTATAAAAATGATGGGAGATAAAATTCAAGCTAAAAAAATTGCTAAAGAAAATGGACTACCGGTAATCGAAGGTTCTGAAGGTGGTATTTCAGATATTAAAGAAGCAAAAGAAATTTCTAAAAAAATTGGATTTCCAGTTTTAATTAAAGCAGCAGGTGGTGGTGGTGGAAAGGGTATGAAAATAGTTTTTGAAGAAAATAAATTTGAAGAATTGTTTTTGTCAGCAAAATCTGAAGCAAAAAAATTTTTTGCTAATGATGAAGTGTATATTGAAAAATTTTTTCAAAACCCAAGACACATCGAAGTTCAAGTTTTATCTGGTAAAAATAGAACTGTACATCTCTATGAAAGAGATTGTTCAGTTCAAAGAAGACATCAAAAGCTTATTGAGGAAACACCAAGTCCAATTTTAAGTGATGATGTAAGAAAAGATTTGCTTGAAAAAACTGTCAATATGGTGAGCAAAATTGGATACGAAGGTGCCGGTACCGTTGAATATATTTATGAAGATAAGAAATTTTATTTTTTAGAAATGAACACAAGAGTTCAAGTTGAACATCCTGTGACCGAAATGGTTACAGGTATAGATATTATAAAAGAGCAAATTTTTATTGCTTTTACTGGAAATACTGCACTTGAACAAAATGATGTTAAACCAAGGGGACATGCAATTGAATGCAGAATTAATGCGGAAGATGCCAGTAAAAATTTTCAACCATCACCAGGGCTTATTGGAATGTGCCATCAGCCATCTGGATTTAGAACTAGAGTGGATGGATCAATTTACCAAGGTTATAAGGTAACTCCGTATTATGATAGTATGGTTTGTAAACTTATATGTCATGGAAGAAATAGAACAGAAGCCATCCAAAGAATGATAAGATCATTAGATGAATTTGTAATTGAAGGGATTGTAACAACGATACCTCTACATAAAAAATTATTAACCAATAAAAAATTTATAAATTCTGATTTTAATGTAACCTGGCTAGATAACGAAAAAATTATTTAATAACAACTGGTAAGCCAAATATCA
The DNA here is from genome assembly GCA_902588255.1 of uncultured Pelagibacteraceae bacterium. Taxonomy (GTDB): domain Bacteria; phylum Pseudomonadota; class Alphaproteobacteria; order Pelagibacterales; family Pelagibacteraceae; genus Pelagibacter. The sequence goes on along the minus strand of CACIOK010000009.1, from coordinate 17,592 downwards.
TAAACTGGATGGTCAAATGGATTAATCGTAGGGCTTGAATAAAAAGTCCAACCATTAAAAACAAAGACTTCATCTTTTTTTTTATTTGTCGAATCTTTTACTTGTAGATAAGCTGCAATTTCTGGACTATCATCAAATTCAGAGTTTTTACATCTAAGGGGTTTAATTTTTAGATTTTTAAATTTTACTTCTTCACCAATTTTTATTTTCAATAAGCTATTTTTTGAACTTACTTTATCTAAAATTTTTATCTCTATAAAATTTCCTTCTAAAAAATTCGAACTTTCTTCAGATCCCCAAGTTGAAATATTTGTTGAAAAAAATAAAATTATGAAAAAAACTAAAAAGTTATTTTTTCCAGCTTTTATATTTTTTAATTTTTTTTTCATTATGTTTATTTGGGTGATAAGAATTATCAGTTCCTGTTTGATTATGTTGGTGAGGTTTTTGCCATTCGTACTTTTGAAAATCATGAACATTTTCAATTTTATTTTTCATAAAATGCATCCAAGAAAACCATTCGCTTGGTATTTTTGAGGCATCTATTTCATCTTTATAAATAACCCATCTCTTGCCCGATTTATTTTGATAGTATTTGTTTCCAAATGAATCTTTTCCCACTAATTTTCCAAAAAAAATAGTTTTAAGTCGCGTTCCAATCGTGGTTTGATTCCACCACACGAATATTTGTTTTAATAATGTCAACATATTTTTTATAATTATTTCAATTCAAAATTGTAAATAATAAATTAGACTAAAATAAATATTTGTATATAAAATATTCTTTTAAGATTCAAAAAAAAAATTTAAAAGACAATTATGGCAAAATATTTAGTAGAAACTTATTACACTTGCAGTATAAAAGTAAGCCATTATCTTGATGACATTAATGAGTCGGAACTCTCAAAACTCGAAAAAAGAGATGATGGAAAATTTGAAATTCTAGACGTTAAACTAGATAATAGAAAAACCAAAAATCTAAATCCAAAAATAAATAAAGACAATTTTGAAAGCAAAAATTTAGACTTGATATCAGAGAAATCTCAACCAAAAATTGCAGTCAAAGAAAATAACCAAAATTTTTTTAAAAAAATAAATGAAGGTATAAGTAAAAGATTTAGTATGCCCGATAGAAGAAAAGGCTATATTCAAAAAGCTACAATTGGTGATCATAAAATCTATTTACATACAGGCGAATATGAAGACGGAAAAATTGGTGAAATTTTTATTGATACGAGTAAAGAAGGTGAACTTGTAAAAGCTTTAATGAATAATTTTGCCATTGCTATTTCATTGGGTCTTCAGTATGGAGTTCCGCTTGATGAATTTATCAATGCATATGTAGGAACCAAATTTGAACCCTCAGGTAAAGTCCTTGGAAATGATAGAATTTTAAGCGCAACATCAATGCTCGATTATATTTTTAGAGAGCTTGCTATATCGTACCAAAACCGAGAAGATTTAGCACATACGCCATCGATAGGTGTTTCAGAAAAAACGAACCTAAATGATGATGAAAATTTAGATCATCAAAATCAATTTTTAAAAATTGTTAAAGATATAACCAGCAAGGGTTTTGTAAGAAATAATTATAAAAAAAACCTTGTCGATTTGTCAGATATTAAGATTAATTTAAAGGGAAAAAAATAAAATTATTTTTTCTTTTTTAACAATAAATTAAGTTCTTTTAGTTGGTTTTCTGAAACCTCTGACGGTGCATTCATCATTAAATCTTGGGCATTTTGATTCATTGGAAACATTGTTACTTCTCTAATATTTTTTTCATCAGCTAGGAGCATAACAATTCTATCTATTCCTGGTGCTATTCCTCCATGAGGAGGTGCTCCATAGCTTAATGCATTTATCATTCCACTGAATTTATCATCAACTTGTTTTTTATCATATCCAGCTAATGAAAATAACTTATACATTAATTCTGGTATATGATTTCTAATAGCACCTGAAGACAATTCAATACCATTGCAAACAATATCATACTGATATGCTTTTATTTTCAATGGATTTTTAAAATCAATTTTTTCATTGTCTCCTTGTGGCATTGAAAAAGGATTATGGCTAAATTTAATCTTATTATTATCATCCATCTCAAACATTGGATAATCAACTATCCAACAAAAAGCAAAAAGGTCTTTATTAATTAATTTCAGATCTTCAGCTATTTTTTCCCTTGCGAGTGAAGAAATTTTTTCAACTTCCTTTAATTTTCCACAAGCAAAAAAGATACTATCCCCTATTTCAGCTCCTGTAATTTTCATAATTTCTTCTAATGATTCCTTTGAAAAAAATTTTCCAACAGGACCTTTTGCTGAAATTTCATTTTGATTTTCAATTGTAAAATATGCTAAACCTGAGGCTCCTTGATCTTTGGCCCATTTATCTACATTGTCAAAAAAGCTTCTAGGTTTATCTTTTGTATTTTTTGTAACAATTGATCGTACTTTTGATCCAGATTTTACTAATTTTTTAAAAATATCAAATTTTACATCTTCCCGAGTAAAAATATTTGTTAAATCATATATTAATAGAGGATTTCTTAAGTCAGGTTTATCAGTTCCATATTTTAACATTGCTTCATCATAAGGAATTCTTGGAAATTTATTATTTAAAAGTTTTTTTGAGGAAAACTTTTTAAATAAATTTATCATCAATTTTTCTACTACATTAAAAACATCTTCTTGTTCAACAAATGACATTTCTAAATCAAGTTGATAAAATTCACCTGGACTTCTGTCTGCTCTTGCATCTTCATCTCTAAAACAAGGAGCTATTTGAAAATATTTATCAAATCCAGAAACCATTATTAATTGCTTGAACTGTTGTGGCGCTTGTGGAAGTGCATAAAATTTACCAGGATTTAATCTGCTAGGAACCAAAAAGTCTCTTGCTCCTTCAGGACTTGATGAGGTTAAAATTGGAGTTTGAAATTCTAAAAAACCCAATTCATTCATTTCTTGTCTTATAAAAGAAATTACTTTTGATCTTAAAATAATATTTTCATGTATTTTTTTTCTTCTTAAATCTAAAAATCTGTACTTAAGTCTTATTTCCTCTGAGTACTCTTGATCAGTAAATACTGGCATGGGAAGTTCTTTGCATTGACCAAGTATTTCGAAAGAATCTATAACAACTTCAATTTCACCAGTTTGAAGTTCTGAGTTAATGGTTTCTTTGCTTCTCTCAACAACTTTTCCTAATAATTTAATAACACTTTCTAACTGAATTTTTTCTAGTTTGGAAAAATATTGATTGCTTTTATCAACAACACATTGAGTTACGCCATAATTATCTCTTAAATCAATAAATAATAGGTTTCCGTGATCGCGTTTTTTGTTTATCCAGCCAGACAGGATTATATCTTCCGATTTGTTATTTTTGGTTAATTCACCGCAGTTATGTGTTCTATATTTATTCAAGCTAAGCTTTCAATACTTCTTTAATCGTTTTAAAATCAATTGGTTTTTTTTTTTTTAAACTTAATTCATCAATTTTATATATGAATTCAAATATTTTGTCATACGATCTATCTATTCTTTTAATAATAAAATCAATCAGTTTTTTATCTATTGTAATCTGACGATCAGAAAAATTTTTTAAAATCAAGGCAAACATAAGATCATCGTCAGGTTTATCAATTTTAGCAACGAGACAATTTTTTGTTCGTGATTTTAAATCACCCAACTTAAAATTTATCTCATTTATAGGTATAGTTGAATTTATAACTAAATACTTATTATCTTGATCAATTGTATTGAACAAAGAATAAATTAAAATTTCATTAATATTCAGATCAAAATTTTCTAAAACAATATTTTCATGAGCTTTGATCTCCCTTAAATGTTCATTTTTAAAAGAATGCGCATTAATTTTTATTCCTTTAAACTTTTTTAAAAAAATATTTGATAAATGAGATTTTCCTGAAAAATTGTCACCACAAATATTTAAAAAATTTTTTTCCCATTTGGGCCATGAAGTAACTAAATTAAAGGCAAAATAATTACTTTTACTCACATAAAAATCTTCATCTTTAAAATTTTGTTTATATTCAAAATTTAATATAAGTTGATTTAAATTTGTCATTTAATTTTCCAGTTTTGATTTTCAGTATCAAGTTCAAAACCTTTAGTTTTTAAGTCATTTATAAATTTATTTGGTGCCCCATTATATATTATCTTATAATTTATTATTTTATTATCGAATTGTAAAATTTTATAACTAAATACTAAATCTATTTCATCTAAAACGCTTTCAAATTTTAAAATTTTCTTGTGATTTGATGAATCTAAAAAAATAGATAAGGGAAGTTTTATCGAAGTATTAATCTTATTAATGTCTTTCCAATAATTTTCATAAGTATTTTTAAGCTCTATCAAAATAGAATTTAAACGTTTATCGTCGTCAATATTTACATCTTTGAAATTTTGAGTTTCTATTTTTGAATAATTATTTATTTGTATTTTTGATAATATATTTAATTCATTAAAATTTTTATATATTATTACAATTATATAATCTTCAAGATTATATTTTTTAACAATTTTTTTAAAATCATACTCCTCTATAGCATCGCTATTTTTTAAAATTAAATTTACGTCCTCAAGATCTTCCGTTGGCAAAATATATTTTAGTAAGAAAAATCTTTCTTTTTTTATATTCCATAAATCATAAAATATATTGTTATTAAAAAGTGAAACTTGACTCGATTGTAAATCAACAAATACTGGTATTAATAATATTTCTTTTTTTTTTGGAATTGAAGGAAAAATATTTTTTTTTTCAAAAAATTTTAATGTATTTTTTTTATTAAAACTTACATCAAAATTAACTATATATAAATTATTTATAAATCTTTCTTTGTTCATTGTAAAAGAATCGATTAAACTTTTAACTTCATTTATAGATGTTTTTTTAATTTTTTTTTGATCACTTGAGGTTGTAATCATAGATATTAGTTCAATAAAAGCTTCCTTAAATGCTTTATTTACAACTTTTTCCTTGTTGAAATTTGCATCAAAAGGCTCGGAAATCTCTAAATCTTTTATTTTAAATGTGCTAGCACTTGATATAGAAATCAAAATTATATTTATAAATAGAACGATATAAAAAAAAAATATATAAAGTTTATTCGAATTGCTTATTTTTTTTTTAAACTGCATATTTTATACTAATGAAAAAAAGTAAATTTACATATCTAAAAAGTGGTGTGAACATAAATGCTGCTGATAATTTTGTTAAATTTATATCTAATATTTCACCAAAAAATAAGGGCAATAAAAAGTTTAAAAATATAGGTGGTTTTGGATCAATTTCTGACATTCCCAAAAGTTATAAAAGACCCAAAATTGTAGCTAGCACTGACGGAGTGGGAACTAAAATTGAAATAGCCAATATATATAATAAATACGACACAATCGGCATTGATTTGGTCGCAATGTGCGTGAACGACCTAATTGTTCAAGGGGCAAGGCCTTTAATTTTCCTTGATTACATATCAATAAATAAGATCAACCTTAAAAAGCTTAAAAACTTGATAAAAGGTATTCAAATAGGATGTAAAATTTCAGGGTGCGAATTGGTCGGAGGTGAAACTGCTGAAATGCCTGGAACTTACGAAAAGGGAAAATTTGATATCGCAGGATTTTCTGTTGGTATAGTTGATGAAAAAAAAATTCTCAATAACAAAAAAATTAAGAAAAATGATTTAATACTTGCCATACCATCAAGCGGTTTACATTCAAACGGTTACTCCTTGGTTCGACATATAATTGGTAAAAAAAAAATTAATATTAAAAAAAATAAATTTTTGAAAGGAGAATTATTAAAACCTACAAAAATTTATGTTAAAGAAATTTTAAATTTAATTAAAAATAATTTAATTAATGGATGTGCAAATATTACTGGTGGTGGCATTAGAGATAATATAAAAAGAATTATCCCAGACAATCTTGTTGCAAAAATAAATTTGAATAAAATTAAAACAAAAAAAATATTTACTTGGCTCAAAAAAAATAATATTGAAGATGATGAAATGTTAAAAACATTTAATTGTGGTGTAGGATTTTGTTTAATTGTTAATCCAAAGAATCTAAAAAAAATAGGTAAATTTTTTAAGAGAGAATATAAGCCTTATTTAATAGGAAAAATAGTTCCAGGTAAAAACAAGGTTAAATTAGATGAGAAAATCAACTGGTTCTAAAAAAATAAAAACTGCAGTTTTTATTTCTGGAAAAGGTAGCAATTTAAAGAATTTGATTAAGTTTTCAAAATTTAAAAAGTATCCGTTTTCTATTAATTTAATACTTTCTAACACAAACAAGGCAAAAGGATTAAAATATTCCAAAATATATAAAATTGAAAAAAAAATAATTTGTTATGATAAAAAAATAAAAAACGATAAAAAAATTTTAAAAACACTAAAACAAAAAAAAATAAAATTAATTTGTCTTGCTGGTTTTATGAAAATTTTATCAAAAAATTTTATCGAAAAATTTCAGGGTAAAATAATAAATATACACCCTTCATTGCTTCCAAAATATAAAGGGCTCAACACCCACATTAGAGCTATAAAAAATAGAGAAAAATTTGCTGGGTGTACTGTACATTATGTTACGTCAAAACTTGACTCAGGAAAAATAATTTTACAAAAAAGAGTTAAAATATCTAAAAAGGATGATCGTTTTTCTTTAGCAAAAAAAGTTCTTAAAATAGAGCATTTACTTTATCCCGCTGCAATAAAAAAAATACTAAACTAATCTTTAAAGAAAAAGTTAATTTCTATCTTTGCGTTGTCAACACTATCTGATCCGTGTACTGAATTTTTATCAATTGATATTCCAAATTTTTTTCTGATTGTTCCCTCTTTTGCTTCCTTTGGATTTGTTGCTCCCATAATCTCTCTATTTGCTAAAACTGCATTTTCTTTTTCAAGTATCATTACTACTATGGGGCCAGATGACAAATAAGCGCATAAATCATTGTAAAAAGGCTTTGTTTCATGAACTTTGTAAAATTGTTCTGCTTCAGGTTTTGTTATTTGGATCTTTTTCTCTTTGACAATATTAAAACCTTTATGGGTAAATATTTCTTTTATTTCTCTATCTAAATTTCTTTCAACAGCATCTGGTTTTATAATTGATAGGGTTTGCTCTAGATTACTCATAATTATCCTCAACAAATTGATTTAATAACCTCACACCATATCCAGTTGCTCCAGTTGGATTTATTGCACCTCCATATTTTGAAAATGCCATCCCAGCAATATCTAAGTGAGCCCAAGATGTTTTGTTTAAAATAAATCTTTGTAAAAATTGCGCTGCAGTTGTTGAGCCAGCGCCTCCTACATAATTTATATTTTGCATATCGGCATTTTTTGAGTCCATAAGTTTATCAAAGTTTTTGTGAAGAGGCATTCTCCATAATTTTTCATCAACTCTTTCACCAGCTACAAGTAATTGTTTTGATAGTTTGTCATCGTTAGAAAAAAGTCCTGCATATTCTGAACCCAAAGAAACAATTATAGCACCGGTTAAAGTTGCTAAATCAATCATTAACTCAGGTTTAAATTTTTTTTCTGTGAAAGTTAAAGCGTCTGCTAGAACTAATCTACCTTCAGCATCAGTGTTTAATACCTCTATGGTTTTTCCACTGTAAGATTTTACAATATCACCGGGTCTTTGAGCATTTCCACTTACCATATTCTCAACAAGACCTACAACACCCACGGCATTAATTTTTGCTTTTCTTAAAGCTAAAGTTTTCATTAAACCTACTACGGCAGCTGAACCTGCCATGTCATAAGTCATGTCTTCCATAAATCTTGCAGGTTTTAGCGAATAACCACCAGTATCAAAACAAACTCCTTTTCCAATAAATGCTAAAGGTTTTGATTTTGATTTATTTCCTTTCCATTCAACAGTCACAAGATATGATCCTCTTATACTTCCCTGTCCAACTCCTAACAAAGCATTACATCCTAATTTCTTTAATTTTTTTTGATCATAGACCGTAACTTTTAATCCATACTTTTTTAACTTTATTAATCTTTTTGCATATTCATCTGGATGCAAAATATTTCCAGGTTCTGAGACTAAATCTCTTGTAAAAAATGTTCCTTCTTCTAGGGCTCTAAATTTTAATTTATTTTTTAACGATAGTGGAGTTTGTTTTCCAATTAAATTAATTGTTAAATTATTTTTTATTTTTTTCGATTTATAAATATTAAATTCGTATGACTTTAATTTAAGTCCGTGCATAAAACGGCCAATAAAATCTTTTCCAGGCTTATTATTAATACTTTCTGAATAAATGGAAAGATTATTAATATTATCCTTTTTAACAAAATTATATAACTGAGCACCTAAAGCTTCTACATCAGATCCCTTTAAATTTTTTTTAATTGATATTAAAATTATTGTAGTTTTGTCATTTATGTTAAATGAAATAATATTTTCTTTGGTATTATTTTTATTTTTTGAGATTTTTTCAACATATGAAGCTTCAATTTTGGAAAAATAGGATCTAAGATTTTGTATTTGAAATTTTTCGTTTCCAAATAAAGCGATTGCACCGAGACCGCTCATTTTGGCCTTATTTTTATAGATAACTTGAACACTCATTGATTTTTGAATATATACTTATAGTTGAAAAGGTTTATAGATTATTAAATATGAATTTCAACGAAAAAATTGTCTTTAAAAAATTTTTATCAGATAATACTTATTTTTTCTTATTAAGTGCTATTAGTTTAAGTCTAATTGTATGGATAATTCAAGCGGTAAATTTTTTAGATTTTATATCAGAGGATGGACATAGTTTTGATATATATTTCTATTTTACAGTACTAAATTTCCCAAAAATTTTTAAAAACGTTCTTCCCATTATTTTTTTTATTTCTTTATTCTATACTATATCAAAATATGAAGAAAATAATGAGCTTAAGATTTTCTGGATAAATGGAATTAATAAAATTAAATTTTCTAACGTATTAATAAAATATACATTTTTATTTTTCCTATTTCAGTTATTTTTATCAAGCTTGTTAAGTCCTACTTTGCAATCTCAAGCGAGATTACAATTAAAAGAATCTAATATGGATTTTTTTCCTTCATTGATGCAAGAAAAAAAGTTTATTGATACAGTTGATAATCTCACAATTTTTATTGAAAATAAAAAATCACCAGAAGAATTCAAAAATATTTTTTTAAAAGATGATCTTGGTTCCAATAGATCTCAGATTATTTTTGCAAAGAGTGGTTTTTTAAAAGAAATTGATGGTATTAGGAAATTGATACTGTTTGACGGAAAATTTTTAAACACGGATGAACAAAAGACAACAGTATTTAATTTTTTAAGAACTGAATTTGATTTATCTAACTATATGACACAATCTATTACACATCCAAAGGTACAAGAATTAAGTACTTACTTTCTATTTAAATGTAATTATTCTTTCTACTTTGATAAAATAAAAGAAAGATTTTTTAAATATAAAAATGTTAATATACTTTGCAACCAAGAATTCGTCAGGGAAATAAATCAAGAACTTTTTGAAAGGTTAATTAAGCCGATATATTTATTTTTAATTACTATAATAGTGTGTTTTTTACTTACAAAATATAAAGAAACCCACAAATATAAAACTTATAAATCAATTATATTTACTTTGGGATTTATAATTATAATTTTTTCTGAAATGTCTGTTAACTATGCAGGCAAAAATTTAACAAATACTGCTACTTTTTATATTATGCCTTTAGTCTTAGGACTAATAGCGTATGTAATTTTAAGGAATAAATTAATTTATAAAAAAACAACATGATAGCAATTTATCAAAAAAACCTAATTAATTCTTTTTTTAAATCCCTAGGTATAGTTACTATAATTTTTTTTTGTATTACATTGATTTTAAATATATTTGAAGAGGTAAGTTTTTTTAAAAATGAGGATGTAAATTTCACTTTACCAATTTTTTTGACATTATTAAATTCTCCCTCAATCCTTTTTGATATTTTTCCTTTTATATTTTTGATAGCTACGCTTTATTTTTTTTCAGAACTTATTGATAAAAATGAATTAAATATTTATAAAAATTATGGATTAACAAATATTAAAATAATAAATATCATAACCTTGACGAGCTTTGTAACTGGTATTTTTATTGTATTATTTTTTTATAACATATCTGCAAGTTTAAAATTTTTCTACCTTGATATTAAAAACGATTATTCCAAAGATGACAAGTATTTAGCTGTAATTACTTCTAATGGTCTTTGGATTAAAGACGAAACAGAAAAAAATATAAACCTAATTAATGCTGATAAAATTGAAAATAATTTTTTAGAAAATGTATTAATTACACAATTTGATAAAAATTATAAATTTGAAAAAATCATTAGCGCAGAAAAAGTTAATATTGAAAATAAGTCTTGGATAATTCTAAAACCCTCAATTACAAAAGAAAATAAACTAACTCAAGATGAAGACAAATTAGTTTTTTATAGTAATTTTGACAAACAGAAGATATCAACCTTATTTTCGAATTTATCTTCTCAAAATATTTTAGAACTTAATCAGCTAAAAAAAGACTATAAAAACCTGGGCTATTCAAATATATTAGTAAATGCACACCAATTAAAAATTTACTCATATCCTATTTATCTAGCCATAATGGTCTGCTTATCATCTATTTTAATGTTTAATGTTAGATACAACAAATCAAAAATTTTTAATTTTATTGTCGGAATATTTATTTCGGTAATCATCTATTATATAAATTTCTTTTTTAAGTTATTAACTGAAAGTGAAAAAATACCAATAATGGTATCTGTGTGGGCACCACAGATTATTTTATTATTAATTGCCTCAATCGGACTGGTGAAAATTAATGAAAAATAATATTTTAATTTATTTTATTTTTTTATTTACTTTTTTATTTTCTTTTAACAATAAAGTTTTAAGTGAGGAGTTGCAATTTAATGCAACTGAAATCCAGTCTCTAGAAAAAGGAAATAAATTGATAGCTATTGATGGTGTTGAAATAAAAGATCCTAAAGGAATAACAATAATAGCTGATCAAGCAGAATACGATAAGATACAATCAATTATAACAGTTAAAGATAATGTTAAAATAACCGATTTAATAAATAAAAACCTTCTTCTTACAAATGAAGCTATTTATTTCATAAACCAAAATAAAATTATTTCTAAAAATGAAACTATTATTGAGGTTGAAGAAAAATATGAAATAATTACTTCCAATATTACATATGATAGAAATTTAAAGGAAATATTTTCTGAAAATCAAACTACAGTAGAGGATAATAATAAAAATATATTAAATGCAAATAACTTCAAATTATTCATCGAAGATCAAATCCTAGAGGCAGAAAATGTAAATTTAATCGATAATGAATTAAATGAATATAATATAGAAATAGCTAAATTAAACTTAAAAACAGATGAAGTGGTTGGTAAAGATTTGTCAGTAAAATTTAATGAAAAATATTTTGAAAAAGATAATAATCCTAGATTAAAAGCTAAATCAATTATAATAGAAAAAGAAAACTCTTTTTTTAAAAAAGGTGTATTTACTACATGTAAAAAAAGGAAAGATAAATGTCCGCCTTGGGTAGTTTCTTCAGAAGAAATACATCACGATAAAAATAAAAAAATAATCAATTATAAAAATGCATGGCTTAAGATTTATGATAAACCAATACTATATTTTCCAAAGTTTTTTCATCCAGATCCAACTGTTAAACGTCAATCTGGTTTTTTAATTCCTGCTTTTTCATCATCAAACAATCTTGGAAATTACCTTTCTGTCCCTTATTTTTATGCAATTTCAGATAACAAAGATATAACTTTCACCCCTAGATTTTACGATAAACAAAAAACAATATACCAGGCTGAATATAGACAGGCCAATAAAAGTTCAGACCATATTATTGACGTTAGTATTTTAAATAAATCTAGAATAATTGAAAGAGGTAAAAATGCAGGAACACATTTTTTTGTAGAATCAAACTTTGATACTCATTTTGATTTTTTTGAAAATTCTAAAATTGACCTTAAAATTCAACAAGTATCTCAAGATAATTATCTCAAAACATACAAACTTAAATCTCCTCTAATAACAAATGAAACAGTATTAAATTCAAAAATTGAGTTAGAGGGCAATAATGAAAATTTAGATTTCAGTCTCTATACTGAAGTTTATGAAGACTTGTCTAAAGAAACTAGTGATAGATATGAATTTATTTTTCCAAGTTATAGTCTTACCAAATACATAGAAAACAGTTTAGATGGTGAATTATCTTTTACTTCGAGTGCTAATAACAAGTTATATGATACGAATATTTATACAAAAACAATGGTAAACAATTTAAATTTTCAATCTTTTAATAATATTCTTGCCGATGGATTTGTAACTAATTATGAATTGTTATTAAAAAATTCTAATTCTGATAGTAAAAATTCAAAAACTTCTAAAAATGAGTTAGATCAAAACTTACAATCTATTATAAAATATCAAATTCAATATCCATTAAAAAAAAATGGGCTTAAATTCGATAGTATTTTAACTCCTATTTTTTCTGCTAAATTTAGTCCTAATAAATCAAAAGATATTAAAGGTGCTGACAGAGTAATTGATTATAACAATATTTTTTCTTTAAATAGAATAGGTTCTGATGAAACGGTTGAGGGAGGTCAGTCAATAACAATAGGAAATGAATTTAAAACAATAGATAAACTTGGTAATGAATTATTTTCATTAAATTTAGCTTCAGTGTTTAGAGATGAAGAAAATCCTGATCTTCCTTCGAGAAGTACTCTAAACAGAAAATCATCTAATATTGTAGGTGAAATGATATTTAAACCTAAAAATTTTTTTGAATTAACATATGATTTTTCATTAGATAATGATATGCAAACTCTTAACTATAATCTTGTAGACACAACTTTCAGTATAAATAATTTTGTTACTTCTTTTGAATTTTTAGAAAAAAACAATGTTATAGGTGATGAAAGTTACCTTACAAATAAAACAACTTTAAACTTAACTGATAATACATCGTTAGCTTTTAATACAAGAAGAAACAAGCAGCTAGGTCTTAATGAATATTATGATTTAATTTATGAATATAAAAATGATTGTCTAAAAGCAGCTATAGAATACAAAAAATCTTATTATGAAGACGGAGATCTTAAACCTGAAGAACAAATATACTTCACGCTTACCGTTATACCATTTGGAGCTATCAATAGCCCAGGTATAAATAAATAATGAGTAAAATTAAAATAAAATTAATTTTTTTAGTAAACTTATTATTTTTAATTTTTTTTAACAGTATTTTACAAGCAGAATCAAAATTTTTTATTGTTACCAAGGTAGATAACGAAATAATTACAAATATAGATATTGTTCAAGAAGCTAACTATTTAATTGCATTAAATAATGATTTAGCGAAAATTGATAGGCAATCTTTGATAAATTTAGCTAGAGAGTCGCTTATAAGAGAAAAAATAAAAAAAAATGAAATCATTAAAATGAACGGTTCTATAAAAGTTAATGAGAATATTTTAGAAAGTCTTATTGGTACCTATTATAAAAAATTGAAACTGAACAGTTTGAATGATTTTGAAAACTATTTAGCAAGATACAATATAAAGTTACAAGATATTAAAGAAAAAATTAAAATAGAAATTTTGTGGAACCAACGAATTTATTATAATTACAAAAGTTTACTTAATATTAATACTGAGGAATTAAAAAAAAAAGTTGAAAACAATAAGAATAATAATAATGAAATTATAAAATATTTATTATCGGAAATATTGTTTACGGTAGATAATAAAAAAGATTTTAAAAAAAAAAATAATGAAATTAGAGAAAAAATTATAAAAAATGGTTTTAAAACATCTGCAAATATTTATAGTATAGCAAGCACAGCCAAATTTGGAGGAAGAATAGGCTTAATGAAAAAAAACCAACTTTCACAAAAAATTATAAGTGAAATTGAATCAATTAAGATAGGAGAATTAACTAAAACTATTGATGTTGCTAACGGTTTTTTAATTTTAAAATTAGAAGATATAGTTACTGAAAAAGTTGAAAAGGATTTAAAAACTGAACTTGAAAACTTAATTAAATTTGAAACCGATAGACAGCTCAATCAATTTTCAATTATCTATTTTAATAAATTAAAATTAAACTCAAACATTACCTATGAATAAAAATATAGTTATCATTGCAGGTGAACCTTATAGTGTTTTTTTGGAATTATTATTTAAATCAATAAAGTTAAAAAAAATTAAAAAACCTTTTATATTAATTTGTTCAAAAAATTTATTGGTTTCACAAATGAAAAAGTTAAATTACAATTTTAAAATAAACTTAATTAATAAGTATGAAGTAAAAAATATTAAACTTTTAAAAAATTATATTAATGTTTTAGATGTAAAATTTTATTTTAAAAAAACTTTTGATAAAATTAGCCCTAGATCATCAAAATATATATCAAATTGCTTCTCAGCAGGTCTTAAATTAATAAAAACTGGAAAAGCCAATGTATTAGTAAATGGTCCGATATCGAAAAAATATTTTTTAAAAAAAAAATTTTTAGGCATAACTGAGTATGTAGCAAAAAAATCTAATAAAAAAGGTCAAGAAGTAATGCTTATATATAATAAAAAATTATCTGTAAGCCCAATAACAACTCATTTACCTCTTGAAGATGTTAAGAGAAATATATCTACAAAAAAGATAATTCAGAATGTCATGACGATAAACTCTTTTTTTATAAATAAACTTAAGAAAAAACCAAAATTTGCAATTACTGGATTAAATCCTCATTGTGAAACAAACAAAAAGTTTTCTGAAGAAGAAGAAATAATATTGCCTGCAATTCACAAGCTAAAAAAAAAAAAAATTAATGTTAATGGACCATTTTCTGCTGATACTCTTTTTTTAAGAAGCAACTTAAAAAAATTTGATATAGTTGTTGGCATGTACCACGACCAAGTTTTAACTCCAATTAAAACACTTTACGAGTTTAGAGCTATCAACATCACTCTGGGACTTCCATTTATAAGAATTACACCTGATCACGGACCAAATAATTTAATGCTTGGAAAAAATAAATCTAATCCATCAAGTTTGATTGAAGTGTTTAAATTTTTAAAACAAATTCGTGAAAATTAAATCTAAAAAAAGTCTGGGTCAAAATTTTTTAATAGACAAAAATATAATAAAAAAAATAGTAGAAACTGGCAATATACTTTCGGATAGCTCTGTTTTAGAAGTTGGTGCTGGAACAGGAAATTTGACTGAATTCATTTTAGAAAAAAAACCTAAAAAATTATTTATAATTGAAAAGGATGAAAAACTTGTTGAAGTACTTAAAGAAAGATTTGATAAACAAATTAATATTATAAACAAAGATATTCTCCAAATTTCAGAACATTTAATTTCACCAGATAAATTGATTGTTTATGGTAACTTGCCATACAATATCTCGACTCAAATATTGTCTAAATGGATTACCAATGATAATCAAGATAGCTGGTATAAAAATTATATTTTAATGTTTCAAAAAGAAGTTGCAGACAGAATTTTGGCCAAAACAAATTCTAAAAATTATGGAAGACTATCTATTTTATCTAATTGGAAACTTGATGTAAAAAAAATATTTAATATTAGTGCTACATGTTTTATGCCAAAACCTAAAATTGAAAGCACCCTATTGAAATTTACTCCAAAAAAAAATTATTTTAAGTTAAAAAATTCTAAAAATCTTGAAATTGTTACTAGAGTTTTTTTTAATCAAAGACGAAAAAAAATTAAAAATCCATTAAATCAATTATTTAAAAAAACAGAATTTGTTGTAGAAAAGCTTAAATTAAATGTTGAATTGAGACCTCAAAATCTTTCACCTAATACATTTTATGAAATTGCTAAAGAATACGAAAGTTTAAGAAATTAGTTTATTAACATGATCTTTGATGAATTCTAAATTATAATCATTTTTGCTTTTATTAATCTCTGAGTCAATCAGGTCACATATTTCTTGAAAGCAGCTTTCTAATTTATCATTGATCACAACGTAATCGTAATTTTTCCAGTGTAGTATATCTTTATTAAATTCTTTCATTCTTTCTTCTACAATAACTTTGTCTTTCATTTCTCTATTTGAAAGTCTATTAAATAAAACCTGCTTACTTGGAGGTAATACAAAAAATGTTATTAATTTATATTTCAGTTTTTTATTTTTTATCTGTTGGGCTCCTTGCCAATCAATATCAAATATAACATTATTACCTTTATCAAGATTTTCCTTTATTGGTTTTAGAATAGTTCCGTAAAAATTATTAAAAACTTTAGCATGCTCTAAAAATTCCCCTTTTTTAATTAGATTTTTAAATTCATTTTCGTTAGTAAAAAAATAATCTTTACCTGAAGTTTCGTTTTCTCTTGGCTTTCTAGTGGTATGGGAGATTGAGATTTGATATTTTTTTGTTTTTGCTAAAAGTTTTACGAGAGTGGTTTTGCCAGCACCGGATGGTGATGACAAAATTATCATTGTACCATCTTTTGTAGATGACATTTAATTTTATCTAATTACTTTTGCTCTCAATAAATTTAATCGCATCATTTACAGTTAAAATTTTTTCTGCTTCACTATCTGAAATTTCTGAACCAAATTCTTCTTCAAAAGCCATTACTAATTCCACTGTATCTAAACTATCTGCTCCTAGGTCATCAATAAAACTGGACTCTTCTGTTACTTTAGCTTCATCAATGCCAAGGTGGTCGGCAACTATTTTCTTAACTTTACTTGAAACATCATCTGACATAATTAATCCTTTTTGTTATATTTTTGTTATTAGATTATTAATTTACTTTGTCAAGCCATATACATGCCACCATTAACATGTATTGTTTCTCCTGTAATATAAGAAGCTGCATC
The DNA here is from genome assembly GCA_902588255.1 of uncultured Pelagibacteraceae bacterium. GTDB lineage: Bacteria > Pseudomonadota > Alphaproteobacteria > Pelagibacterales > Pelagibacteraceae > Pelagibacter. The sequence continues at coordinate 607 of CACIOK010000009.1, read as the reverse complement.
AGATGATAAAAAAGCAACAGTATTTGATACATCTTCACCTGTTCCAAGCTTGCTCATCGGAATTCTTGAGGTCAAAACTGCTTTAATACTTTCAACTATTTTTTCAGTCATTTTTGACTGAATAAATCCAGGTGAAACACAATTTATCGTAATGTTTTTTTTTGCATATTCAATCGCTAAACTTTTTGACATTGCAACCATGCCAGCTTTCGAAGCTGAATAGTTAGCTTGGCCTAAGTTGCCAGTATGTCCAACTATAGAGGTAATATTTACAATTCTTCCATACTTATTTTTTAGCATTTTTTTAATTGCATGTTTGCATAAGTAAAAAGTTGAACTTAAATTTATATCAATTACTTTTTTCCACTCTTCATCTTTCATTCTTAATGACAGGTTGTCCATAGTTATGCCGGCATTGTTAACCAAAACATCTAGGCCAACTAATTGTGAGGTTACGTTTTCAATAAAATCTTCTATCTTTGAATGATCTGAAATATCAAATTTTAAAACATTAATTTTTGGAAATTCTTTTTTTAAAGCATCTAATTTTTCTGTATTTGTTCCTGTTGCTAAAACTGTTCCATCTAAGGATAAAAATTTTTTAACC
>CACIOK010000008.1 GCA_902588255.1 uncultured Pelagibacteraceae bacterium | reverse complement strand
TTAAAATTTTAACCTCAAATGGCAATGAAGTATTAGTTGAAAACAATGGTGGTTTTGAAGCTGGATTTGATAACGAACAGTATGAAAAAGCTGGAGCCAAAATTATTGTTAAAGCAGAGGATATTTTTAACGATGCTGAAATTATCGTTAAAGTAAAAGAACCTCTATCAAATGAAGTGGAAATGATAAGGGAAAACCAAATTGTTTTTACCTATCTTCATTTGGCTGCTGCTAAAGAACTTACTCAAGGTTTAATTAATTCAAAAAGTATTTGTATAGCTTATGAAACTGTTACTGATAACAATGGTAGACTTCCTTTGTTAGCTCCAATGAGTGCAGTAGCTGGAAGAATGTCAGTTCAAGCGGGCGCTCATTGTTTGGAAAAAAACCAAAAGGGTAGAGGATTATTGTTAGGTGGAGCGCCAGGCGTTCAACCAGGTAACGTTGTAATATTAGGTGGTGGTGTTGTTGGTGAAAATGCTGCAATCATTGCCACTGGTTTGCAAGCTAAAGTACATGTAGTTGATAAATCTGAAGCAAGACTTAAACAATTGACTGAGATGTTTGGTAATAAAATTATTCCACAACATAGTGATAAGGTTGATTTAGAAAAACTAATTTCAGAATGTGATTTGTTAGTTGGGGGTGTTTTAATTCCTGGAGCGGAGGCACCTAAATTGGTAACTAAAAAAAATGTTAAAAGGTATGAAACGTGGATCAGTAATTGTTGATGTAGCTATTGATCAAGGAGGATGCGTTGAAACTAGTAAACCCACAACGCATGCAAAACCAACTTATATTGTTGATGATATAGTTCATTATTGTGTTGCTAATATGCCTGGCGGAGTTCCACGAACTTCAACTTTAGCTCTTAACAAAGCAACATTGCCATTTTTATCAAAACTTGCAAAAGATGGTTATCAAAAAGCTCTTAAAGATGACCCAAATTTTCTTGCAGGACTAAATGTCCACAAAGGAAGCGTGACATATAAAGCAGTTGCTGATACTTTTGGGCATAAATTTTTATCACCGAACGAAGCAATAATATAATGTATAGACCTTTACCAGATGGATTAACTATTAAGAATTCGCCTATTGAAGGTTTAGGCTTGTTTGCAACAGTTAACATTAAAAAAAATTCATTTATTGGTGTTACACATATTAGAGATGAACAATTTGAAAATAAATATATTAGAACTCCACTAGGTGGATTTTACAATCACTCAAATGATCCAACTGTTATTAGAATGGTTTCTGATGTACTACCAAAATTAAAATTTGGTGACCCTGTAGACCCGCAAGCAAATGCTAAAAAGTTAAAAGATGGAAAAAATGATAGAGAAAATATGTTTTATAATTTAAATGAAAAAAGTGATGCGAAGTATATGTTTATGGTTTCCATTCAAGACATCAAACCTGGTGAAGAATTAACAGCAAATTATAATCTATACACATATCCAAAAACTGGCGTTGGCTTACAAATGCTATAACTTTAGCTGCCGACTTAATAAAGCTTATGAAAAAAAATATTCCTCAGAGCTGTAAAGTAGTAGTTATTGGTGGTGGAGTTGTAGGTTGTTCATGTGCTTATCATATTGCTAAATTTGGTTGGAAAGATGTTATACTACTAGAAAGGGATCAGCTTACATCAGGAACTACATGGCATGCAGCAGGCTTAGTGAGCCAATTAGGTCCTTCAGCCGCAATTACTAAAATTAGAAAGTACACTCTAGATTTATATAAAGAATTAGAAAAAAAAGTTGATCACTCTGCAGGTTTAAAATTAAATGGAGCTTTATCAATTGCACAAAATCCAGGTAGGTGGCAAGAGTTAAAAAGACAAGCAACTACTGCTCAATTATATGGTGTGGATGTTCAAATTTTAGAAAAAAATCAAATTAAAAAAGATTTTCCTATTGTTAATGAAAAAAATATATTAGGAGGAATTTTAATGCCAGGAGATGGAGCAGCTGATCCTGTTGGTGTTACAAATATGCTTGCCAAAGCAGCAAAATTAGAGGGTGCAAAAATTTTTGAAAAATCTCCTGTTGAAAAAATACTTACCAAAAATGGTCGAATTGCAGGTGTTAGAGTTAATGGTCAGGAAATAGAATGTGAGTATATAGTTTTAGCCACTGGAATGTGGTCAAGACAAATTGGAGAACAATCAGGTGTTAGTATACCTCTTTATCCCGCAGAACATTTTTATATTATTACTGAACCAATAGAAAATCTTCCAAAAATTTTACCAACAATAAGAGATTTTGATAATAGTTTATATATAAAAGAAGACGCGGGAAAATTATTAGTCGGAATATTTGAGGGTAAATCAATTCCAGCTTTTCAAAAAACAAACAAAGTTCCAGATGATTTTTCATTTGGTGAATTTCCAGAAAATTTTGAACATTTTGAACCTTATTTAGAAGCTGCAGTAAAAAGATTTCCTATTTTAGAAACTGCTGGAATTAGAAAATTTTTTGCAGGTCCTGAGTCCTTTACTCCAGATACAAATACTTTACTTGGCGAAGTTCCAGAAATAAAAAACTTTTTTGTTTGCACAGGTCTAAATAGTATCGGTATTGGAAGTGGCGGAGGAGTAGGTAAGGTTACTGCTGAATGGTTAATGAATGGCCATATTAATGAAGATATTTTTAATTACGACATTAAGAGATTTCAGAAATTTCACTCAAGCCTAGGTTTTATAAAAGATAGAATTACAGAAACTTTAGGAGATTTATATGGAATGCATTGGCCATTTAAACAACATAAGACATCAAGGAATGTAATGATCACTCCTTACCATGAAGAATTAAAAAAAGCAGGAGCATGTTTTGGAGTATCCGGAGGATATGAAAGATCAATGTGGTTTGCGCAGGATAAAGAAAAACCTGAGTATCAGTATAGTTACAACTTTCAAAATTGGTATCCATCAGTAGAGTTTGAAACCAAAAATACAGTAAAAAATATTGGACTATTTGATTTAACTCCTTTTTCAAAATTTGAATTAAAAGGAGAAAATGCACACGAAGAACTACAAAAACTTTGTACAGCTAATATAAAACATGAACTTGGAAAATGTACTTATACACAAATGCTTAATCCAGATGGAGGTATAGAAACTGATTTAACTGTCGTATGTTTAGAGAAAAATTACTTTAGAATTATAAGTTCTGCAGCAACAAGAGAGAGAGATAAGTTTCATATAAATAAATATTTACCAAATAATTTAATATTAAAGGATGTTACAGATGATTACTGTGTACTTGGTGTATTTGGCCCGAATAGTAGATTGTTGATGCAAGATTTATCCAAAGATGATTTTTCAAAGGAAAATTTTAAATTTGCAACTTCAAAATATATTTCAATTGATAATATAAAAATCTGGACGCAAAGACTGTCTTATGTTGGAGAGTTAGGGTATGAGCTTTATATAAAAGCTAACGATGCAAGGAAAGTTTATAATTTAATAATTGAAAAAGGATCAAAATATAAAATTTCAAATTGTGGAATGCATGCAATGGATACAATGAGAATGGAGAGTGGTTTTTTACACTGGGGTCATGATATATCTCCTGAAGAGAATCAATATCAAGCAGGATTAAACTTTGTAGTAAGTTATAAGAAAAATGTGGATTTTATAGGAAAGGATGCTTTATTAAAAATTAAGGATCAAAAACCCACAAAGCAATTTGTAATGCTTTCTTTAAAAGATTCTAAACCTGGAGAGCCTTTATTATTACATGATGAACCTATTTATTTAGAAGATAAAATAATTGGAAGAACCACTTCAGGGAACTACTCTTTTAATTATAAAAAAAATATGTCTTTTGGCTATATTAATTCAGGTAGTTCAATAAAAGAAATCGAAGATAAAAAACTATTTATTGAAGTTGAAAAACAAAAATATCCTGTAAACTTAGAATTAAAACCTTTAAAAGATAAAAATATTAAGCTTACCTAGTTACTTTGAACTAAATTAATAATATTACAAAAAAAACTTACTAGTAAGAGAGTATTGAGTTTGTGTGTGTCGTTAACATTTTTCACATATGTTTTTTTAGGGCTATAAAGTTTTTTGTTATCAACAGAGATTAATTTTCGATTTAATAAAGTATTAATTTTTCTAACGACCGTTGCTCTTGGTATACCAGTTAAATCAGAAATAGACATAGCATTAATTCCACCGGTAGTTTCTTTAAAAGTATCTTTTATAAATTTTTCACGATTAAAAGTTGCTGAATTATTTATGAAACTTTTTTGTGTAGCAATGATTCCCCATATATGCCATGTTTCAATATCGTTAAAAAACTTTTTCCAATTTAAAATCAAAGGTATCTGCATATCAAAAAATAACTTCCAACAATGAGTAAAATTTTTTCTCATATATATTTCTATGTTTTTAGAACTTATTTTTTTATTCATATCTCCGTTTTTGTACAGTGTTTCCGTTAACTTTGATAAAAGATTTGATGCCTCAAACATTGATTTATTAGGTCTTTGGAATTGAAAAACATTTCTATTTAAAATTATTTTCTTTCTACTTCTTCGGATAGCACCTAATTTTTCTAGTTCTAAAATTTTTCTTCTAGCTGTTTCCTTTGTTATATTTAATTCTCTAGAAATATTAATAATATTAAAATTAGGAATTTCTAATAAATTTTTAGAATAGTAAGTATCAAAATCTAATTTAATAAAATTATTACTATAAAATTTAAGTGTTTTATGAACTAAATATACAACAATTAAATATTTGTCGTGATCTTTAAAAGAGTTATATGATCTTTGCATCCAGTCCATTTGAAAGTTAAACCAAACTTTTGTTATTTGAGAATAGTTGTCATTTATAGATTTAAAAATTTGATCTTCTGTTAGTTGTGCGGATATACTTGGTACTGCTACTTTCATAATTCTTAGTATATATATATCAAACCCAAAGTGGACACAATCCATTTTGGGTTCAACCCAAATTGGTGATTCTTTTTATTGTTCAATTTTAAAATTCATGGTTTAATAAACCATGAGTGGAGAAAGATCTATAGAAGCTGGTCAAGAAATCAAGACCCCATCTGAAGTTTATTCAGCTTCTAAATCTCCATCAAAAATTTCAAGTCGAGTAGATATTAATAATTTAATGTCAAGAGTAAGAGCTGAAGAGAAAAAACAAAAAAAAGAAAATCTAGTTTTTTTTGGTGTAATTAGTTCAGTAATAGTTGCTACTGGAATTATAGCTTCTCTATAATTTTCTAAATTTCCAAGGATATTCAAACCTCATAGACCATAAACCTAATTTATTTTTTCTGGCAAATTCTTCATCTTCAATAAATTTTTTGGAATATTTTCTATATGCAAAAGCATAACCATTTCTAACTAAAAATTTCGAAAGACTATCTCCATTAACAAAACACTCTGCTAAAATTCTTTTATAGATATCCTTTCCTTCGATTATGCACTTAGGTACTTTATTTCCAATCTTTTTTAATAAAGCTTTTTTTGCCAAAACTCCGCAGAGAATTTTTCTTTCATTTTTAAAGCAATCTTGATTAAGTTCTGGAGCATCAATTCCGGTAAATCTAATTTTTTCATTTCCAATTTTTATAGTATCTGCGTCAATTACATAAACAGTATTAGACGATACATTTTGTCCTAACAACAATATAAAGAAAGTAATTAAAACTATTTTTTTATTCATTATAACTTTTAAGATCGATTAATTATAATTTATGAATTATAAGTATTCAACAACATTAGGGTAAAATGGAATTTGTAAAACTGGTAGGTCCTTTTGCGATATTTTTTATCATGTATTCATTAGGACTAAAATTAAATTTTGTTAATTTTTATGACTTATTAAAAAGTCCTAAAAATTTAATTTATGGTTTAATTTGTCAGTTAATTTTTCTTCCAATAATTGGTTTGCTAATAGTTAGTTTTTATCCAATGCCAAACGAATTAAAAATAGGTATACTTTTACTTTTATTATTACCATCAGCTACAATGTCTAATTATGCTACAAGATTAGTTGATGGAAATATTTCACTTTCAATTACTTTAACAGTAATTTGTAGTTTGTTATGTATCTTTACTATCCCAATTGGAATGACAGCTCTTTTTGAACTTGTAATGCATCAACCAATTCAAAATTTTGATGTTAAAATTGTAAGTACTAAAATTTTTATTATAATTACCATCCCAACAATTCTTGGAATTATAACCAATCGTTACTTTAATTATTTTAAAGAAAGAGTTGTTCTTTTATTTGACAAAATCTCTATGGTCCTTTTTTTACTCATTATATCTATAGCTGTTTATCAAGAAAGAATGAATCTAGGTGGATACTTTGAGTATGTAGGGATTGTTGCCCCAATTATTTTATTTTTTGTGTTACTGGTATCGGTGATATTTACTAAATTTTTTGTTGATGGAATCGATAATCAAAGATCAATTACAGTTGAATGTTTATTACAGAATGGTGCAATGGGCTTTATAATAACAGCTCAAATATTTAGTGAAATTTCTTATGTTACACCTATTGCTTTGTATGCTTTGCTTCAATATTTTGTTCTTGCATTTTATGTTGCTAACATAAAAATAGTTAAATAAGAATTTTTAAAATGAAAATATACGATTGCACGACCTATTATTCAGAAGATATGATGCTTGATTTAAGATTTAATATTTTAAATGAGTATGTGCATAAATTTGTAGTTATAGAATCAACCTTTTCACACAGTGGAAATAAAAAAAAATTAAATTTTGATATAAACAACTATCCTAAATTTAAAGATAAAATCATTTATAAAGTAATTGATCATGAGCCTACAAATCTTCACAAAATTACTGAAGAAAAAACGTTTTATTTAAAAAGAATAAACAGCTTAAAAAGAATAGAGCTTTCATATAATTTTATGAAAAACGCTATAAATGATGCAGATGATAATGATTTAATTATTCTTAGTGATAATGATGAAATTCCAAATCTTAATTCTGAGTCATTTAAAAAATCAAAAAAAAATCTAGTAATATTTAAACAATTATTTTTCTACTATAAATTTAATCTTTTATATGAATTAATGCCCTGGTATGGCTCAAGAGCCTGCAAGAAAAAAAATCTTAAATCTTTTTCATGGCTTAAAAATATTAAAAATAAAAAATACCCATTTTGGAGAATAGATGCATATTTTTCTGAACTTAAAAATACAAATATAGATATTATTGATAATGGAGGATGGCATTTTACAAACGTTAAATCCCCAGAAGAAATATATGAAAAAATGAAGAATTTTGGACATCATGATGAATTTGATATCAGTGGAATTACACTAGAAGATATAAAAAAAAAAATTAAAGAGAAAAAAGTTTTTTATAATCACTTTGCAGATAAACAAAATCTAGATAAGTGGAAATATGAGCATGAATTGAAAACTATTGGATTTGAAATTTTACCGAATTATTTAAGAGAAAATAAAGATAAATATAAAAATTGGTTAGATTTTTAGATGGTCAATTGGGGTATAATTGGTTTAGGAAGAATAGCAAATGATTTTGCTTCAGGATTTAGTGATTTAAAAAATGCTAAACTTTTAGGCATTGCGAGCAAAACCCAAAAAAAATTAAATGAGTTTAAAAAGAAATTCAATATTGAGGAAAAGTACTGTTTTTCAAGCTATGATGACCTTATATATTGTGATGATATTGATATTATATACATAGCCTTACCACACAATCTACATTTTCAGTGGATCATGAAATGTTTAGAAAATAATAAAAAAATTTTAACTGAAAAGCCTGCAACATCCTCATTAGAGGATATAAAAAAAATTAACGAAATTTTAAATAAGAAAGATATTTTTTTTACTGAGGGTTTTATGTATCGTTATCATCCTCAAACAAAAAAAATTATTTCACTTATTAATGAAAACGAAATTGGCGAATTAATTTCAATGGAGTCTAATTTTGGATTTAACATAGTGGAAAAAAGAAATATTTTTGGGTTTAAGAGAATAAAATTTAATAAAAAAAGTAGATTATTTGACAAATCTTTAGCAGGTGGATGTATATTAGACCTAGGTTGTTACCCTTCTTCTTTAAGTATTTTAATTGCGAAACTAAAAGATCCAGAAAATCTGAATGTAGAGTTAAAAAATTCAAAAGTTGAAATTGCATCAACAAATGTAGACATCGACTCTTATACCAATCTTCATTTTTCTAACGGATTTGTTTCTTCCATAGGATGTTCATTTAAAAAAGATTTAGGAAAAGGCACTAAAATAATTGGAAGCAAAGGTTCTATGTTAATTTATGATAGTTGGCACTGTTCACCAATGAAAATAAAATTGGGCAACAAAGAAATTTTTGTAGATAAATTTGATTTTTCAAATATTTTTTCATTTGAAATTAACGCAATAAGTAATTCAATATTGAATAAAAAAACTGGACCTGATTATCCTGGTATTTCTAGACAAGAAACAGAAACCAATATTATGATATTGAATAATTGGCTAAATGTAAAAAATTGATTGTAGTAAAAATAAAAAGTATTATATATCAATACTGATTGAATGGCGGGGTAGCTCAGTTGGTTAGAGCGCGGGACTCATAAGCCCGAGGTCAGTGGTTCGATCCCACTTCCCGCTACCAATAATAAATGAATTTTAAAAAAATTATAATTATTAGTCCTGTCTCAAGAATAAAAAATTTAAAAACCATTAAAAAATCTATAAATTTTAATATTATATTTAGATGGTTAATAATTTATGACGGAACCAAAATTAAAAAAAATTATAAACACTTTAAGAATAAAGGTCAAATTGAGGAATTAACTTATATATCAAAACCAAATGAAGTTCTTGGAAATGGACAGAGAAACTTTGGCCTTGAATATGTAGAAAAAAATTTTTCCTCACATCAACCTTTTATATATTTTTTAGATGATGATAATATTGTTCATCCAAACTTCTATAATTTGGTGAAACAAATAGATAAAAATAAAGTCTATACCTTTGATCAACAGAGAACTAGATATATATTGAGTGGAATAAGGCCAGAACTTTACTACATTGATTTAGCTATGTTTCTTGGTGACTTTAGCATTATTAAAAAAATAAGATTTAAAAGTGAAACCTATAATGCCGATGGGTCATATATAGAGGAATGTTGTAAAATAAATAAAGATAATTTGGTCTATATTGATGTAACTGCAAGTTATTATAATTACTTAAAAAGAAATATAATTAGAAGATTTTATTACAAGGTATTTTGGTTTTTAAAAATATTTTTCTTAAATTTTCTTAAAAAAGAAATTAAGAAACAATATAAACCTTAATATGAATTTAAAAAAAAAATATTTAAGACTTTTTGAAAGTAGATTTCTTTTAAATTTTAATTTGTTTTTTCATAAAATTTTTAAGGAAAAAGATATTGGTAGCTTAAATTTAGACTTTGGAGATAAGCCATCGAGGGAATTTATTACTCAAAGCATAATTGATAAAAAAAATTTTAAAAGTTATTTAGAAATTGGTTGTAGAGACGATGATTTATTTTCTAAAATTAATTGTCGTAAAAAAATTGGAGTTGATCCAGTAAGTGGTGGCACCTTAAGAATGACAAGTGATAATTTTTTTATTAAAAATAGTGAAAAATTTGATTGTATTTTTATAGATGGGCTTCATAAATATCACCAAGTTAAAAAAGATATTATAAATTCTTTAAGTTCATTGAATCCTGATGGAATAGTTTTGTTACATGATTGTTTACCAGACGATATTTTTAAACAAGCAATACCAAGGTGTAAAAAACATTGGAATGGAGATGTGTGGAAATCAATTGTTGAATTTAGGACTAATCCAGAAGTAGATGTATATACATGTTATGCCGATCAAGGGATTGGAGTAATTTTTAATAGAAAAAATAGAAATTTATTAAAAATTGATAAAAAGGATTTTTCTAATCTAAAATTTAAAGATTATTTCTATAACTATAAATCTTGGATGAATGTGATTAGCTTTGATAAGCTAATCAAGATAGTAGATTTGTAGATTTTATTTTCTTAAACCTATTCTTTTAGTTGCCTCTTTTATCTTAATGGAAGAAAAATATTTTTGATTATTTAAATACCATTTAAAGGTTAAATTCATTCCATTGCTAAGATTAATTTTAGGCTTCCATTTAATTTCTTTAATTATTTTTTTACTGTTCAACGCATATCTTACATCGTGCCCGGGCCTATCTTTAACAAATTTAATTTTTACATTTTTTCCAATTTTGATATTTTTTTTTGCAATTTTTAGTAAAGACTTCGTCATTTCCATATTTGTTTTATTAATATTTGAACCAATATTATAAAAATTACCAATTTTTCCCTTTTGAAAAATTTTAATTAATGCTTCGCAGTGATCTGTAACATAAATCCATTCTCTAGAATTCAATCCTTTTCCATAGATGGGTAAATTTTTGTTATTTATTATATTATATATTAGCTTTGGTAATAATTTTTCAGGATGTTGTTTTGGTCCATAATTGTTAGAACAATTTGTTATTATGGCTGGAATTTTATAAGTACGTACATAAGAGTAAACTAAGTGGTCCGATGAAGCTTTACTGGCAGCATAAGGTGAGCTAGGCTTGTAAGGGTAATCTTCAACACTTCGCCCTTTTAAAATATCACCATAAACTTCGTCAGTAGAAATGTGTATTAGTTTTGATTTAGAATTTTTTTTCGAAAATTTTTTAAATACTTCTAATAAAGTAAAAACACCTAATATGTTACTTTTAATAAAGTTTTCTGGACCATCAATAGATCTATCAACATGAGTTTCCGCTGCTAAATTAAAGATAGCCAAAGGTTTAAACTTATCTATAATTTTTTGTAATTTATTTTTATTATTAAGGTCACACTTAATAAATCTATAGTTTTTATTATTTTTGTATTCCTTTGTATTGTAGAAATTAGAGGAGTATGAGATTTTATCTATATTGATAACTTGAAACTTTTTCTTAAGCAATAAATGAATAAGATTACTTCCTATAAATCCTAGTCCACCGGTAACAATAATTCTTTTTTTAACCATTATTTTAAATTATATATATATTTATTTATTTTATATATTAAAAAAATTATCAATGAACAATCTTAGTGATTTAACTGTTATTATAGTAACATATAAAACAAAAGAAGAAATTTTATTTAATTGCATTAATTCTATAAAAAAAGAAATTAAAATCATAAATATTGAAAATTCAAATGATGAGGCCCATAAGAAAAAAGTTGAGGATAAGTATGATAATGTAAAAGTAATATTATCAGGTAAAAACTTAGGATATGGGTCAGCTAATAATTTAGGGTTAAAAAACGTCAAAACAAGATACGTTCTAATATCTAATCCAGATGTAGAATATAATAATGATTTTTTTGATGAAATTAATTTTTATTTAAAAGATGATATAGATTTTAGTATTATTGGACCGTCTTACAATGATGAAATGCTATATAAGTCATATGGTAGTTTAGATGGAACTATTATTGAAGAAGGATTTGATAAATATTTTTTGAAAGAAGTAGGCTATGTAATTGGTTGTTCAATGCTGCTTGATAAAAAAAATATAAAAACAAATTCTTATTTTGATGAAAACTTTTTCCTTTACTTTGAAGAAGCAGATTTCTGTCGAAGAATTAAAATTAAAGGAGGAAAAATATTTTCTAGTTCAAAATTGCTTATAACACATTTAGGAAATCAAGGTTCAACTTCAACAAACCCTAAGTACGAAGTAGAGTCTGAGATGATAAGAAGTTGGCATTGGATGTGGTCAACTTTTTATTATCATAAAAAACATAGTGGTTATCTAAAAGCCTTTTCATTGATGTTTGGTAAATTAGTGAGAGCTTTTTTTAAAATGATAATATTTACTTTGTTTTATAATAAAAAAAAAAGATCAATGTATTATGCAAGATTTTCTGGCTTACTAAATTCAATGTTGGGAAAGAAGTCTTGGTATAGAATTAAATATTTTGATTAAGTTTTAATGTCCAGGAAAACTTAATAGACTTTCAACTTTATAATTTTTTTTAAGTAAAATATCACATCCACCCAAATCAAAAAGATTTATAACAAAAATAAAACCTGCTACTTTACCATCTGCCATCTCAATTATTTTAGCTGCAGCTTCAGCTGTTCCACCGGTTGCAATTAAATCGTCAATTATAAGCACTCCATCACTTTTATTAATAGAGTCTTTATGCATTTCAATTGTTGCCGTTCCATACTCAAGCTCGAAATCTACTGAATATCTATCCGCAGGCAATTTATTTTTTTTTCTTAAAAGTATAAAAGGTTTTTTCAATAAATATGAAATGGCCGAGGCAAATACAAATCCTCTAGACTCAATAGCAGCTATTTTATTAAATTCAAAACTTTTTGACCTTTCTACTATCAAGTTTATTGTTTCAGAAAATGCTTTTTCATTTTTAATTAAGGTTGTAATGTCTCTAAATAGAATACCTTTTTTGGGATAGTCTGGTATTGATCTAATATATTCTTTTAAATCCATATTAATTTGAGTTATATAAATAAATAAATTATTTTTTGTATATGGCAAACAATAAATTAGCAGTAATTGGTGGAAGTGGTCTTTATGACGTTGAAGAATTTAAAGACAGGGATTTATTAGATATTAATACACCCTGGGGTAAGCCTTCTGACAAAATTTTAAAAACAACTTACAATACTAAAGAAGTTTATTTTCTTCCAAGACACGGACGTGGCCATTTTGTAAATCCTTCAAATATTAACTTTAGAGCTAATATCGATGCTCTTAAACAATTAGGTGTTACAGATATAGTTTCTGTTTCAGCAGTCGGTTCTTTAAAGGAAGATCTTCCGCCAGGTAAATTTGTTATTGTTGATCAGTTTATAGATAGAACGTTTGCAAGAAACAAAACTTTTTTTGATGATGAGATTGTAGCACATGTTTCAATGGCCCATCCTACATCGAATGGTTTAATGAATGCATGTGAAGAAGCTATTAAAAAGGAAAAGATTGAATACCAAAGGAACGGAACATATGTGGTCATGGAAGGGCCACAGTTTTCAACTTTAGCCGAGTCCAATTTATATAGATCTTGGAAAGCAGATGTAATTGGAATGACCAATATGCCTGAAGCTAAATTAGCAAGAGAGGCAGAAATTAGATATGCTTCAGTTTCGATGGTTACAGACTATGATTGCTGGCATCCTGATCATGAGAATGTTGATGTACAACAGGTTATAAAAGTTCTTTTAGGAAATGCAGCCAAGGCAAAGAACATGATTAAAAATCTTATAGATAACTTTGAAAAACACATTGATCCAAAAGATCCAACCAACAATTGTTTAGATGTAGCCATCATTACTGCTCCAGAAAAAAGAACTCAAAAAACTAAAGACAAATTGAAAACAATTGCAGGAAGGATACTTAATAAATGAAAAAAATTATAACTTTAATTATTTTATCTTTATTTTGGACTAATACTTTAATTGCTGAAGAATACCCCAATTCATGGAAAATGGATATTCTATGTAAACAAGGAAAAAATGAATGGTATGAGTCTGCTTTTGTTGTAAATGTAGAAAACAATGAATTTTCATTAGGGCCATTTAATAGATGGCAGAATAAAAATATTAAATTTAAAGGAAAAATTAAAGGAAATAAAATCAAAATTTCCGAGTCACTAACCTTTAAAAGTGGAGGTCGAGAAAATATTAATTACTCGGGTGAATTTATTAATGATAAAGAAGCAATCTTAAAAGGTGGAACTTCATGGAATCCTCCTTGGAAATGCAATGGAAGGTTTTTTAAAGTAAATCGTCCTCCGCATTTTACCCCTTTAAAATATTTAAGTGAAGCATCAGAGGAAATAATAAAATTTACTAGCTACAATCCTGGTATTCCCTTAACAATAATCAATGGATCTTATGTAAATTCACCTGTTGAAGTATCTGGAAAGTTGATTTTACCAAAGGAAGGTAAAAATTTACCAGTTGTTGTAGTTGCCCATGGTAGCGGAGGGCCCAGTAGCTTTACATCTCCAACTCAGTCTTGGCGTAACGATTTTAGAAATCAACTTTTAAAAAATAATATTGGTATTTTTGAAATAGATAATTTTACAGGTAGAGGAGTAAAAAGTACATCATCTAATCAAGGTAAAGTTTCTATAAATGCTGGAGAGCTCGATGCTTTAGTAGCTTATAAAATACTGGATCAACACCCAAGAGTTAATGCAAAAAAATTAGGTATCACAGGTTTATCAAGAGGTGGAAATGCTGCAAATATGGCAGTAGAGAAAAAATTCTCAGATGTAGTTCTTGGAGAAGAAAATTATTACAAAGCTTCACTTCCAATGGCTTCAGATTGTTTTAACGTAGCATTTGATAAACCAACCCCAACTCCTACAAAAATATTATTTTTACTTGGAGGTGCTGATGATTATACACTTGCAAAGTTTTGCGTTGCTTATGCGGAAAAAATGAAAAAAGCTGGAGGCGATGTTGAGGTAATTGTAAAAGAAGGTTGGCACCATGACTTTTATAATGATGCACCTGCTAGCAACTGCTCTAATTGTGTACATTTTAATAAATGTGAAATTTATGCTCCTGGAGGGTGGGTAATGAATGACGATGGGTTTATTCATGAAAAACAAACCGATATTTTTAAAGAAGTCTTTAATATGGATATAAAAAAATGGAGAGAAAAATTTGAAAAGGCATCTACAAAACCAGAGGCAGCGAATAAATTATATAAAAAGCTATATATTAAAATATATAAAAAATGTGGAGAAAGAGGAACTACAAATGGTGGAGATCATGGAAAAGAAACAGTTGAAATAGCAGTCCCATTTTTTATTAACACTTTAAAATAATGAAAAAAAAATTGGAGCTTATTGAGTCAAAAATTTAAAAAATTATGAGTAAAAAAAACGAAATAAAAGGGAATTGTGCTTGTGGTAACGTAAAATATAAAGTTGAAGGAAAACCATTATTTACACAAGCGTGTCATTGCAAAAATTGTAAAATATCTACCGGATCATCATTTGTAATCCATACAATGATAATGGAGGAAGATTTTAAAATTAGTGGAGATGTAGCTTCAATTAATTTACCCACAGGAAGTGGAAAAGGATATCATGCCTATTTTTGCATTATTTGCGGAGTTTATGTTTTTTGTAGGTATGGTATCTCAAAAGGAAGAATAGCATTAAGAACTCAAACTTTAGAAAATCCAATACAACCACAAGCTCACATATTTATAAAAGATAAAGACCCATGGATTGAAATCTCCGATAAGTCAATCTGTCATGATAAAATGTATGATAGAGAAAAAACATGGCCAGCAGAAAGTTTAAATAGGATTAAATAATGAAAATAGAAGGAAAAGAATACCGTACGATTTGGTTTGAGAATAATATTGTAAAAATTATTGATCAAACAAAACTTCCACATCAGTTTGTAATTAAGGATCTTAAAAGAGTCAAAGATGCAATAAATGCTATAAAAGTAATGGAAGTAAGAGGAGCACCACTAATTGGAGCGACTGCTGCTTATGGTTTAGTTTTAGCGATTATAGAAAATAATGATCAATCTTTTTTAAAAAAAACTAGTGAAGAATTAATCAACTCAAGACCAACTGCGATAAATCTCAAATGGGCAGTTGATCGCATGATGAAAAAATTATCAGGAGTTAATAGCAATGAAATCTTGAAAATTGCCTTGAATGAAGCAAAAGAAATTTGCGAAGAGGATGTTAAATTTTGTGAAAATATAGGAATTAGTGGAGTAAAAATAATAGAGGAAATTTATAATAAAAAAAAAAGTACAGTAAATATTTTAACTCATTGTAATGCAGGGTGGTTAGCGACAATTAACTGGGGCACAGCAACTTCCCCAATTTATCATGCGCATAAAAAAGGTATACCTGTGCATGTTTGGGTAGATGAAACAAGACCAAGAAACCAAGGAGCTAATTTAACATCTTATGAATTAAACGAAGAAGAGGTTCCAAATACTATTATTGCAGACAATACCGGAGGAATTTTGATGCAAAGAGGCGAGGTGGATATGTGTATTGTCGGAACTGACAGAACTCTTTCAACTGGTGACGTAGCAAATAAAATTGGAACTTATTTAAAAGCATTAGCAGCATATGATAACAATGTACCTTTTTATGTAGCATTACCGAGCTCAACAATTGATTGGGATATAAAAGATTTTAAAGATATTCCAATTGAAGAAAGAAATTCAGAAGAGTTATCCTATGTTGAAGGTTTGGATGAAAACAATAATATTAAAAAAATCTTAATTTATCCAAAAAAAAGTAAAGCAATGAACTTAGCTTTTGATATAACTCCAGCAAAATATATTACTGGGCTTATTACAGAAAAAGGCCTTTGTGATGCTTCTAAAGAAGGACTGGGAAAATTATTTAAATGAAAAAAAATATTTTATTAATAGTTTTTATAATAGTTGGTATGATTGTTATTTCTAATTTTAGCGATCATAATAGAAATAAATCTATTTCAGCGTGCATCGTTGCACAAAAAAATACAGTTGAGAATTTTGATATAAACGAAGCAAAGAAATTTTGTGAAAAAGAAATTAAAAAGAAATAATGGAAAACCTCAAGATAAAGGAAGATATAATAGAATTTGCACAAAAACTTAATTCTACAAACTTATCACCTCTTAGATCAGGCAATGTCTCAGTAAAAGCTACTGAAAATAATGTAGATGGCTTTTATATAACTCCTTCAGGAAAAAAATATGATGATCTTAAACCTGAAGATATAGTTTTTCTATCATTAGGCGAAAAAAAAGATTTTTTGAGATGGTTTAATTCTGGAAAAAAACCTTCATCTGAATGGCGTTTCCATCAAGATATTTATACTAACAAAGCAGAAGCTAGAGCTATTGTTCATGCTCACTCTCCTCATGCTACAGCTGTATCATCTCATGGAAAACCTATACCAGCTTTTCATTATATGGTTGCATTAGCAGGAGGAAACGACATTAAGTGTGCAGATTACGCAACTTTTGGAACGTCTGAGTTATCAAGAAATATTATTGACTCGTTAGAAAATAGAAAGGCTTGTCTGATGTCAAATCATGGTCAGGTTGCATTCGGGCAAAATTTAAAACAAGCATTTGAACTTGCACAAGAAGTAGAAAATATTTGTCATCAATATATAATTGCTTTAAAGTTAGGAGAACCTAAGATTCTTTCATCTTCTGAGATGGAAAAAATTTTAGATAAAGTAAAATATTATAAAAGTGAATAATTTTTTATGACTAAGGTTGGGGAGCACATAACACTAGATATTATTGGTACTAAAAAGGAATATGAACCTTCCTTCTATGAAAAGTTAGTTTATAAAATTGCTAAAAAAGCAAAAGTAACTGTTTTAGAGATATCAAAATATAAATTTAAGCCTCAGGGCTTTACTATGGTTGCACTTTTAGCAGAAAGCCACATAAGTTTTCATACATTTCCTGAAAAAGGTATTATTAGTTTTGATTTCTTTACTTGTGGAAAAGTTTCTCCATCAATTGCTTTGGATATAATAAGAAAAGAAATAGAACATAAAAGAATAGTAAAAAAGGAATTTAATAGAGATACTATCTCTCTTTACCATGACATTTACAGTTCTCCAGGTTTAAGAAAATCCTATGTAGTAAAAAATGTTCTTGAAGATTTTACATCCAAGGTAGGACAACATATTGAAATCTTAGATCTAGAACAATTTGGAAAATCTTTATTTATAGATAATGAAATTCAGGTAGCTACATCGGACGAACATCTTTACAGCGGCACATTTGTTAATGCTGGTTTAAAATTGAATAAAGATAAAGAAACAGCAGCAATTATTGGTGGAGGAGATGGAGGAGTAGCTAGAGAGTGTATATCAAAAGGTTTTGGATATATAGATTGGTTTGAATTAGATCCTGAAGTTGTTGATGTTTGTGAGAAGCACCTTGGGTCTATAGGAAATAAATCTACCAGAAAAAATTCAGTTAAATGTGTTTGGGGTGATGCATTTGAAAGTATAAAAAAAGTTGAAGATGACAGGTATGATAAAATTTTTGTAGATTTAAACGATG
Source organism: uncultured Pelagibacteraceae bacterium (assembly GCA_902588255.1). GTDB lineage: Bacteria > Pseudomonadota > Alphaproteobacteria > Pelagibacterales > Pelagibacteraceae > Pelagibacter. Next base: position 22,872 of record CACIOK010000008.1, on the reverse strand, counting down.
ATCAGTTTTGCATTGATTTAGCAGCAAAGAACATGGATTCATTAGTGAGAATTTTAAAACCAAATGGAGTTATAACTGCTCAGGTTGGAAGCCAAGATAAAAAACCCAAACAAGTAGACAAATGGTTAAAAGTTTTTAATAAAAATTTTGGAAATGCTACCCTAGATAGAGTTTATATACCTAGTTTCGACTGTTCTTGGAATTTTTCATCTTCAATAAATCACTAGATTTTTCTTTTTAATTCATCAAAATTGTGAAATAATTATTTTTTATATGGAGGGATTTATGAATATATTTAAAAAAACAATTTTAACAGTTCTTGTATCTTTCTTATTAATCGGAAGTTCTTATGCCGATAAAATAAAGATTGGAACTGAAGGTGCCTATCCTCCTTGGAATTCAAAAGATGCTTCAGGCAAACTTATTGGATTTGAGGTTGAATTAGCTTGGACGCTTTGCAGATACATTGGATCACAATGTGAAATCGTAGAACAAGATTGGGATGGAATGATTCCAGCACTTATAATGAGAAAATTCGATGCAATAATGGCAGGAATGTCGATAACAGCAGAAAGACAAAAAGCAATTAGTTTTTCTCAAGGTTATGCAGACGAAGTTGCTTCATTAGCAGTTATGAAAGGTTCAAGTCTTGAAGGTATGGAAACTTCTGAGGGAATTAATCTTGGTAAGAAGACAGGTGCAGTTAAAAAAGATCTTAAAACTTTAACAGCCGCACTAGCTGGTAAAACAGTTTGTGTACAAACTGCTACTATTCATCAAAACTTTTTAGAGTCTGGTGATGTAGGAAAAGTAAATGTAAGAACTTACAAAACTCAAGATGAAGTTAACTTAGATTTAGCAGCGGGAAGATGTGATGCCGCATTAGCTGCAGCAGTAGCATTTAGCGATTATGCAGAAAAATCTGGAAAACCAGTTGTTCTTGTTGGACCAACTTTTTCAGGTGGAGCATTTGGTAATGGAGTTGGTGTTGGTATTAGGAAAGATGATACTCAACTCTTGAATGCTTTCAACAAAGCCATTAATCAAGCAAGAAAAAATGGAGACATTAGTAGAATTGCTATTAAATGGTTTGGTTTCGACGCTTCTATGTAATTAATTTTAGATTTGGCGACTATAATATATAGTCGCCAGTCTTATGGAACTTCTAGCATTTGGAAAAACAGGTTGGGGTGATGAATTATTTATAGCCACTCTAATGACTATTGCTGTTTCAATTACAGCAATGTTAATAGGTTTTCTTTTTGCATTAATATTTACTCCTCTCAAATTATCAAAAAACAAATTCCTTAATTTTATCGGAAATTCTTACACAACAGTAATCAGAGGGGTTCCAGAGCTATTAGTAATTTATTTATTTTTTTTTGGAGGAAGTGGTGCCGTTATGTTTGTGGCATCCATGTTTGGTTATAATGATTACATTGAAATTAATGCATTTATAACTGGTTCATTCGCTATTGGTATTATATCAGGCGCATATTCAACAGAGGTTTTTAGAGGAGCGATACAATCTATAGACAAAGGACAATTTGAAGCTTCACAAGTATTAGGACTTAAAAAATTTGCTTATTTTTTTAGAGTTATTATGCCACAAATGCTAAGACTAGCAATTCCAAATTTGAGCAATGTTTGGCAAATAACTTTAAAAGATACATCTTTAATATCAGTTACAGGTTTAGTAGAGATCATGAGACAATCATATATTGCAGCTGGCTCAACTAGAGATCCACTTTTCTTTTATTCATTTGCTGCAGTTTTATATTTGACACTTACATTTTTAAGCATGAAGTTAATTAATAGATTAGAAATTAAATATAGTAGGGGCTTTTAATGGATATTAGTTTAATGATAACTAGTCTGCCAAAGTTGCAAAGTGCTACTGTTGTAACATTAAAATTATTATCTTTATCTTTATTTTTTGGCTTATTTATTGGGCTGCTTTTTGCAATTCTAAGGTTAAATAAAAATATATTCATAAATAAATTTGCTTATGGATACTCTTATGTTTTTAGAGGAACACCATTACTTGTTCAAATATTTATTATCTACTTTGGTTTAGGACAAATAGAATACTTTAGATCAACTTTTTTATGGGTTATTTTTAAGGAACCCTATTGGTGCGCAATTATAGCTTTTGCTTTAAATACAGGTGCATATACTTCAGAAATTTTAAGATCTGCTTTTCAGACTATTAAACCAGGGTTAATTGAAGCTGGAAAAAGTTTGGGAATATCTAACAAAATTATTTTTTATAAAATTCAAATACCTGTAGCTATAAGACAATCTCTTCCAGCATACGGTAATGAAATTATATTAATGATGAAAGGAACTTCTTTAGCAAGTACAGTGACATTAATGGATTTAACTGGTGTCGCAAAATATATAATCTCAACGACTTTTAAGCCAATTGAGGTATTTATTGTTGCAGGTGGAATATATTTATTTATGACTTTTATTATTCACAATATAATGAAATTTTTAGAGAAAAAATTTTCTTACTAATTTTAAACCCATTCAATAAACCAAGTATTCAATAATTTTTTTTTTTTAAGTAAGGAAATCATTTTTTTATATTTTTTGGTTAATAAGCTATTTTTAATTCTGTTTCTATTATCCTTAATATTGGGGTTTCCATGTAATTCACATAGAACATTTTTGATTTTCTTCTTATTTTTAATGATTTCAGGCAATATATCGTATTCGTAACCTTCAATATCAATTTTTATTAGATCAATATATTTATGACTAGCTAAAATTTTATTTATTGATTTTGTTTTTACTATAGTAAAAAATTTAGGATTTATATTTATCTTATTTTTCAAAAATGAACTTGATTGAGAATAAATATATTGATTTTTTCTAAACTTTGGGTGGTAAAAAAGTTTTTTATTATTTGAGTTTAAAGATACACCTAGGTTATAAGTTTTATTTATTTTGCTTGTTTTAAATCTATCGTACAACTTTTTATAAGAAAATTTATCCGGCTCATAACTTTCTGTTTTGCAATTAAAATTATCTTTTACATATTGAGTTACTTCACCTTTATTTGCACCAAAATCTAAAAATATTGAGTTTTCATTTAATTCAAATCTGTTAAATATTTTGTATTGAGGTTTAATGCTATAATTTAAACGACGTATAAATTTTGATTTTTTAATGTATGTATCTAGAAATTCTCTAATCATAAATATTGCAAAAGTGAAAAATTTTAACTTTATAACTTATTGATTAATTTACTAGAAGTCTTATTTAGATTAGAGGTAAGTAAGTAACTATATTATTGCAATCTAGATATGATATTTAGTATAGGGTCACTAAATCTAGTTTCTTTTTACCAAGCCTTTCATTGCCATTTTTAGTAACTAGATAAGTTTCACCTAGATTCATTGCTAATTCATTTTCTGAATCCATGAGTATCATGTGCATAAAGAAAACATTGCCTGGTTCTATTATATACGGATTGCCCGTATATAGCATTGGCCAATCCATCCAATTTGGAGAAAATGTTGCGCCTAATGAATATCCACATGCATTCATTCTTGATTTATTAAAACCCAAATCGTCAAAAGTTTTTGCATGAATATCAAAAACTTCCCCAACTTTGTTTCCCGGTTTTAATTTACTTTCACAATTTGTTAAGCTCTCCATACACGCTTCATGCATTTTTAAATGTTTTGGATCAGCTTTTCCAATCGGTATTGTTCTAAACATTGCAGAATGGTAATGTCGATAAGTTCCTGCCCATTCTACAGTTAACTGATCTTTGTTCGATAAGATTTGTTTATCAGCCTGATATCTGCATAAAAGAGCATTTTTTCCTGAACCAATTATAAATTCATTAGCAGGATAATCTCCACCACCTTCAAAAATAACTCTATTCATCTCTGCAAGAATTTTAGACTCGCTTACACCGGCTTTTGCATGCTTCCAAACTTCATCAAGGGCTCTATCAGCAAGTTCCGCAGCTTTTTTAATATGAATAATTTCCTCATTTGATTTAACCGCTCTTAGTTTTGTAATTAATTCTGATTTATCTTGAATTGAACAATAGTTATCTAAAGATTTATTTAACTTTAAAGTGTTTCTTCCTGTTAAACCATAAGCTTCATATTCAATACCTAAGTTTTTTCCTTTAAGATTCAATTCATCTAATATTTTCTTAAGATCATCAGTTGGATTTGAACCATCTTTATCAACCCAAATTTTTATATTTTCAATATTTGAGGTATTTTGTGCTTGTCTTAAATCTGGTGCTCGGGTTAGCAGGACTATTTCACCATTATCTTTTAAAACCAAACACTGAAAAAAAACATAACCAAAAGTATCATAGCCAGTTAACCAATACATTGACTCTTGTCTAAAAATTAATAGAGCATTTATATTTTGCTCCTTCATTGATTTGAGTACTTTATTTTTTCTATTTGAAAATTCTTCTTTACTAAAATGAAGTGCCATTAAAAATTTTAATAATTAGTATATTCTTTAATTTCTTTTATTTTTGAGCCGGTATACGTATTGATTTCTAATTTAATTTTAGCTCTCTCATCATTTAAAAAATGAATATCTCTAGAAAGTTTAATGAATTCTTCACCAAAATCTGATTTTTTCTCACACATTCTTTTTTCGTCTTCAATAATCCAAAGTTTTGAATTTATTTTTTTTAAAGACTCAAATAAATCATCGAGTTTTTTATCTGAATTTATATTGTTATCTAACTGGTTTTTTAAGACTTTGTATTCATCATCAATAAATTTAAGCTTTTCAGGATCTTTGATTTTTTCTTTTTTTATTTTTAAGATTGAGATCTTATCCAAAAGTTCTCCAACTGATATCTCAACTAGAATTTTATTCATAAAAATTTATATTATGTTAAGTTGTTTAAAATATGTCTAATATTTTAATTATCAAACATGGTTCTTTAGGAGATATAGCCCAAGCCTGTGGTGCAATTCAAGATATATTTGAAAATCATAAAAATTCACAAATTTACCTTTTAACTACAAGTCCATATTTTGAATTATTTAAAAAAAACCCATTTATAAATGAGGTAATTTTAGACAAAAGATTATCAAGATTTAACTTAATTTACCTTTTTTCATTAATGAGTAAATTAAAAAAATACAATTTTATAAAAGTTTATGATTTGCAAAACTCATCAAGAACAAAGTTTTATAAAACAATTTTATTTCCAAATTCAAATTTAGAAAAATGGTCTAGTTCAGAAACCACTTTACCAAAAGGTATCAATAAAGATGAATTTGATAAAAAATCAGTTCTAGAACGTTTTGATCACCAGCTAAAGACATCCGGCTTAACTACTAAAAATACAATGAAACCAGATTTTAATTGGTCATGCTCTAAAATAAATGAAATTAAAGAAAAATATAATTTAAAAAAATATATACTTTTATTTCCTTTTTGCTCACCTCATTTAACTTCTAAGAAATGGCCTTACTACAATGAATTAATTAATTTAATAAAAAAAAAATTCAAAGATGAATACAAAATTTTAGTTGCACCTGGTCCTCAAGAAATTGATGAAGCTATGAGCATTAATGCAACAAGTGTATTAAATGATAAAAAAGTTTTAGATATTTCACAACTTTCTTCATTAATTAAAGATAGTAATTTTATTATTGCAAATGATACAGGTCCAGCCCATATGGCAGCCCACCTAGGTTCTAAAGGTTTAACTTTATTTGGATCGCATACGACAGCTTATAAAGTTAGTATTGAGAGAGAAAATTTTAAACCTATACAGGTCGAAGATTTAAATAAGCTTAGCCCTGAGAGAGTTTTAGAATATATAATCGAAAAAATTTAAATATAAATTTTGTCAGATAAGCCGTAGCACAGAATGGCACTGAGCAAAGTTAATACACCAGGAGCAATAATACCCTCAACTGAAGTTTTTTTATTTGTACCTAAATTTCCTTTTTGGTGTGACCATATCGCAAAAAGAAAAGCCGAAGCATTTTGCAAAAATATTAAATTAAAGAATGCCCAAGTGTTTTCCAATCCACCTGGTCTTACAAATCCTACATAGATAGCCATTAAAACTGAACCAACAAAAATAGAACCAAAAAACCTTGTCATAATTGCTGCTCCATCTCCCATTCCGTATTGATCCACAAACTTTTTGGTAGTGAACAAACATCTGAATGCGTAAACTGCGTAAGCAACAAAGTGAACCAAAAATACTACAAGGTAAATGATTCCATTAAATTTATCTAACATAGTTTAAAACTATCATAATATTTTAAAATATTGTTTAATAATATTGTCCCACTCAAATTTTTTCGCAAATTCTTTAGTTTTATTTATAAAATTTTTATATGAATTATTTTTTAAAATTAAATCTATACTAGAATAAATTTCATCTAGACTATTTCCATCGCAAATAATACCTGTTTCATTATTTTTTATTGCATCTGCTTCTCCTCCATCTTTACCACCAATAGAAGGTAAGCCATATTGGGCAGCTTCAATATAAGCAATACCAAAACCTTCTACTGACTTTTTATAAATTACAGATGGCATTACAAATAAATTAGATTTTGCTAAAAGTGCGTTTTTTAATTCTTGAGATATATTTTTTAAAAATAATACCTGATTTTCAAGGTTTAATTCTTTAACTAATTTTTTAATATTTTCTTCCTCTTCACCATACCCAATACATGTATAAATAATATTTGGATAAAGTTGTTTTAAATTTCTTAAGGACATGATTATTTTTTCGTGATTTTTTCGTTTTTCTAGTCGTGAAACAGTTATCAACCTAGGATTTTTATGCTGAAGCATATCTTCGGCTTCAAATAAAATTTCTTTACTTAATTCTTTTGATGGTTCTACACCCGGGTTAATTACAATAATTTTCTTAACATCTATACCAGAGTTAATGGCAAGATTTTTGGTAAATTTTGAATTTGAAACTACATAGTCAATATTGTTTAAAACGTTTAAAACTCTCTTATTAAGCAAACTTCCTTTTCTATGATTAATTTCTTTTGAATGAATTAAACAAATTTTTTTCTTGTTTGTTTTAATAAGTTCTAAGCTTTTCCAATGATCAGCAATAACCCCTTTAATGTTTTTATTATTTTTTATAAAATCATTAATCAAGTAAGCTTTTCTGTATTTTCTAATTAATTTAGGACCACCAATTCTTTCAATACTGTAAGAAACATTTTCGTCTAAAGATTTGCTATTATCGTTATGATCGGCAAATACTTTAACCATATAATGTTTTGAAATAGCGTTTGTCAAACCCCACATCAGGTTTTGCATACCACCAGCTTCTGGTGGAAAAGATCTCGTTACTATTAAATACATTAACTATTAATCCACTTTATATTGCAACCCATGCTTGGAATTTGATTTTTAGGTCCGTTTCCAGTTTCGGCAATTTCCTTCATTGCTTTAAAAAGATCACTATCACCAGTAGTTATTGGCTTTAAATCTTTCAACTCTCTCATTCTTCCTCTGTACTGTAACTCTAAATCTTTATTGTATCCAAAAAAATCTGGGGTGCATACGGCTCCATACTTTTTAGCAACTTTTTGAGTTTCATCAAAAAGATATGGAAAATTAAAATTATGATTTTTTGAAAATTTAATCATATTTTCAAAAGAGTCTTCTGGATAATTTTTTACATCATTTGAGCAAACTGCTACTGATTTTATTCCGTAAGACTCTAAATTTTTACAATCTTCAGCAATATTATCTATAACTGCCTTCACGTATGGACAATGGTTACATATAAACATTATTAATGTTCCATTTTCACCTTTTGTGTCATTAAGTGAAATGACTTTGTTATCTGTAGATTTTAATTCGAAGTTATCTGCTTTTTTTCCGAAATCACATATTGGAGTTTTGGTTAATGACATGTTAAGTATTATATAAAGTATGTTTTACGATTTGGAAAATAAAAAACCAAAAAATTCTGGCGAAAATTGGGTTGCCCCTAACGCAACTATAATTGGCGATGTAACATTAGAAAAGAATACAAGTATTTGGTTCAATGCAACTTTAAGAGGTGATATTGAAAATATTCATATTGGAGAAGGCTCCAATGTTCAAGATGGAAGCGTTTTGCATACAGATCCTGGCTATCCTCTTAAAATTGGAAAAAATGTAACAGTTGGACACATGGTCATGCTACATGGTTGTACTATTGGAGATAACAGCTTGATTGGAATAGGGGCTGTAATTTTAAATAATGCTAAGATTGGGAAGAATTGTATTATTGGAGCAAAGGCTCTAATAACTGAAAATAAAGAAATACCTGACAATTCATTAGTAATTGGTTCACCTGGAAAAGTTGTAAGAGAAGTCACTGAGGAAGAAAAAAAAGCTGTATTTGAAAATACTAAACATTATCAGGATAATTGGAAAAAATACTCACAATCAATATTTTAATCATTATGCCAACATATACAGTAACAAACTCAAACTTTAATTTAACCTCAAAACAACAAAAAAATTTAGCAGAAGGAATTACCAAAGTTCACAATGTTGTTACGGGTGCAAATACGTATTTCGCCCAAGTAATATTTAATAAAACAAAAAAAAATAATCATTTTATGGGAGGAAAGAAAGTAAAAGAGTCATCTATATTTTTACTTGGTCAAATTAGAGCAGGAAGACCTAAAAATATAAAAGATAAATTAATATCAGAATTAAAAAATGTTTTAGTTAAAAAAACAAAATTAGATGAAACTCAAGTATGGGTTTATATTATTGATTTACCACCGTCACAAATGATAGAATATGGAGCTGTTTTACCTGAGTCTGGTAAAGAGAGTGAGTGGTTTAAAAATTTATCCTCAAAATTAAGAAAGAAACTATCAAATATAGAAAAAAATTAAGGAACCAACCAAGCATTTTTATTAGTTTCTAAATCAAACTTTGCTCTTCTATGTCCTTTTGCTGCAAGATATAGCCATTCAATAGATTTAATTTTACATTTAATTACGGTAAAATTTTTATAACCTTCTTCACTTTGTTCCATTGTATAATCAAAATCTTCTAATTTAGATATCATACCAGATGTTGGTTTTTCAGATATAGTTCCCGGGGGACTATCAGTTAAATAGCACCTTCTACTTATATGTTGAGTTTTTTTCCAAGATTCCTCTGTTATTAGATTTTGATTATTTATTTTACAATCAACCTTAACTCTTAATTGAATCTTTTCTTCTTTATCATAGAAAAGTAGAGAAGCTTTATTATTTTTCTTTAAAATATTTACTTTTGGAGACCTAAGATCAGTGTGAAATTGTAATAAGTTATTCGCTCTATCTGATTTTCTTAAAACAACTATTCTTCCATCAATCTCATCTTGATGTGCGCACATGAAAACTGGAATTCTAAATTGTGAAGCTCTGTTAGTCACAGCATCATCTAACATAGACCAATACTTATTTTGTATTTCTTCTAAGTTTTCATAGTATGCTGGCTGCATACAGTTTTACTTTCTAAATCTTCTGATTAAGCTGGATGTGTCCCATCTATTTCCACCCATAGCTTGAACTTCAGCATAATATTTATCAACAACTTCTGTTATTGGCAGTAATGAACCGTTATTTTTTGCTTCATCCATTGCAATTTTTAGATCCTTTCTCATCCAATCTACAGCAAAACCAAATTCGAATTTATCATCAATCATAGTTTTATATCTATTTTCCATTTGCCAGGATTGAGCTGCACCTTTTGAAATTACTTCAATCACATCTTCCATATTTAAACCAGCTTTCATTCCAAAGTTTATGGCTTCTGATAATGCTTGAACTAATCCACCAATGCAGATTTGATTCACCATTTTTGCAAGTTGACCACTGCCGGCTTTACCAAGCAGTTTCATTTTTTTGCTATAGCAATCAATTTTATCTTTAGCTTTATCAAAGTCAGCTTGATCACCACCGATCATAACTGTTAATGCTCCATTTTCTGCACCAGCTTGACCCCCAGATACTGGCGCATCTAAAGAACCAAATCCATTTTTTTTAGCGTGTTCGTAAATCTCTCTTGCAATTGTTGCCGAAGCTGTTGTGTTATCAATATATATGGCGCCTTTTTTAATTGTTTTGAAAGCACCATTTTCACCAAACGTAACTTCTCTTAAATCATTATCGTTACCAACGCATGTAAAAATATATTCTGCATCTTTTGCAGCATCAGCAGGCGTTTCTGCAATTTTACCTTTGTATTCATTAATCCATTTATCAGCTTTAGATTTTGTTCTATTAAAAACAGTTACATTGTGACCGCCTTTTGATATATAACCAGCCATTGGATAACCCATGACCCCAAGACCAATAAATGCAACTTTACAAGACATAAATAATGTTTAACAAATTAAGTTTAAAAGTAATTATATTTGGTTTTATTTTTACATTTTTTTCTAGCTTTGGACAGAGTTTTTTTTTAGGCATCTTTAATACCAGTATAAGAAATGAATTATCTATCACACATGGACAATTTGGCACAATATATGCATCTGCAACTTTATTGAGTAGTTTTTTACTTATTTGGGTAGGTAAAAAAATTGATGATATTAATATTTTCAAATTTGCTCTTTTTGTTACGTTGCTTTTATCTTTTTCTTGTTATTTTTTTTCAAAAATTTCTTCCATATCAATTCTTTTTATTGCAATTTTTTTAATGAGATTTTCTGGTCAGGGAATGATGTCTCATACCGCAACAACAACTGTTTCACGTTATTTTACAAAATCTAGAGGGAAAGCTTTAAGCACAGGATGGTTTGGTTTGTCTTCTGCGGAATTTGTTTTACCTGTCTTTATGATTTATTTACTAAGTGTGACTGATTGGAGGTTAATATGGGTTTATATATCTATTTTAATTTTACTTTTCTTGCCGACTATTTCTTTTATTTTAATTAAAAAACTAAACTTTGACTCTAGAGAGGAGTTATCTGAAGATGAAAAAAAAATAACAAATATTAAAAATTGGACTAGATCTGAAGTTTTAAAAGATTATAGATTTTATATAGTATGTATGAATATGCTTGCAATGCCTTGGATTGCAACAGGTGTATTTGTTTATCAATCATTTATACTTTCTTCAAAAGGATGGGGGCAGTATGTTATAGCTCAATCTTTTATGGTTTACTCAATTGCATCTGTCATAACTTTATTTTTAGCAGGTTTCTTGATTGATAAATTTACAAGTAGAAAGTTATTAATTTATATGAATATTCCTCTTTTAATATCTGCTTGGGTTTTATTTTATTTTAAAAGTCCTATTTCATCTTTTTTCTTTTTAGGTTTAATTGGTATATCTAACGGATTAGCGAACGTTCTTGGATCTTCAACATGGGCTGAAATTTATGGAGTAAAATACATTGGTTCGATTAAAGCTTTAACTACAGCTTTAATGGTATTTGCCACAGCATTTGGAACAGCATTATTTGGGTTTTTAATTGATAATGGATTAACAATTGAAATGATTTCCATTATTTCTGGAACATATATTTTCTTATCAATCGTAGTTTTATTTATAATCAAGGATAAATTAAATCCTCAATATCAATAGAAATAGCTTGATTTTAAATTTGCCGAGGTATAAATAACTCGCATGGCAAGAGTAACAGTTGAAGATTGTATAGATAAAGTAAAAAGCCCTTACGAATTAGTTTTGGTAGCTAAAGAGAGAGCCACACAGCTAAATTCAGGTATTGAACCAACAGTTGAAAGAGATAACGATAAAAATACAGTAATTTCTTTAAGAGAAATAGCTGCAGAAAATATTAAAGTCTCAGAGCTAACAGACAGTGCTGTATACAAGTTAAGAAAACATGTTGAGCAGATTGATGAAAATCCAGAGGAAGATGAAGAAGTGGGAGATGATTTTCAAAATTTATATAAAGGAGAAATCTCAAAAAGTGGTACCCCAATTCTTCCTTCAAAAAGAGCAAGAAAAATACCAGAGAAAATAAAAGTTTCAAAAGAAGATCTAGATGAATTAAAAGGATCAACAGAATCAAATGTAGAAGCAGCAGAAGAAAAAACAGAAGAAGGTGACGTTTCACTAGATGAAATGTCAGAAGCTGAAAAAGAAAGTTCAGAAACAAACCCTGAAGAAACTGACACTACAAATTCTTAAAAAAATAATATAAAAGATAACAATGAATAGGAAAGTTTCAGTTGCTCCTATGATGGACTGCACAGATCGTCATGAGAGATACTTTTTAAGATTAATCAGTAAAAAATGTATTACTGTATACAGAGATGGTTGTATCTGAAGCAATCGATAGAGGCGATAAGAAAAAACTTCTTTCTTTTAACTTGAATGAAAAACCTGTAGCACTTCAACTTGGTGGATCATCACCAAGATTACTTTCAAACGCGGCAAAAATTGGTGAAGATTTTGGTTATGATGAAATTAATTTAAATCTTGGATGTCCAAGTAAAAAAGTTCAAAAAAATAAATTTGGTGCATGCTTAATTAAAGATCCACGTCTTGTTGCAGATTGCTTAAATGAAATGCAATCAAAAACTAAATTACCAGTTACTGCAAAAACTAGAATTGGATACGATGATGTAGAGGATTATGAAAGTCTTTTTAATTTTATAAATTTATTAAAATCAACTGGTGTTAAAACTTTTATAATTCATGCAAGAAAAGCAATGTTAGGAAAGTTTACTCCTAAACAAAACCTAAACATACCACCATTAAAATATGAGATGGTTTATAAGTTAAAAAAAGATTTTAAGGATTTAGAAATAATTATAAATGGTGGGATTACATCTACTGGTGATATAAAAAATCATTTAAATAAAGTTGATGGTGTTATGATTGGAAGATCAGTTTATCATTCACCTTATATGTTAGCTGATATTGAAAAAGAAATTTTTAAAAATGCAAATATTTTAACTAGAGAAGAAATCATTCAAAAATTAATTCCTTATGTAAAAAATGAAACTAAAAAGGGCACCAGATTAAATCAAATCATGAGACATACTCTTGGTTTATTTCATGGTCAAACTGGATCAAGCTTTTGGAAAAGATATTTAAGTGAAAACATGTGCGTTAGAGACGCTGACGTAAAAAAAATTGATCATATTATGGATAAAGTTAAATTAGCACCACAAGCACGATCAGCAGGTTAGATTGTTAGGTTCAATTTTTACAAACGATTATTTTTTTTTCATATTATTAATGATCCTCACAGCTATCCCCGTAGGTTTTTTTGCTGGGTTGTTTGGAATTGGAGGTGGACTTATTACTGTTCCTTTTTTATTTTTTATTTTCGACAGTCTGAATATAAATCAGGATTATTTAATGCATTTGGCAGTTGGAACTTCATTTGCAATAATTATTCCAACATCATTAATTTCTGTTTTAACTCACAAAAAACATGGATCAGTTGATTTTAGTATAATAAAAAAATATGCAATTTTTGTAATAATAGGAGTTTTATCAGGGACAGCATTTGCAGCCATTTTACATACTAAATCCCTTTTATTATTTTTCACTATAATAGTTTATTTGCTTGGGGGTTACTTATTAAACCTTAAAGATAAAAAAAATAAATTAAAAACAAATTTTAATTTGTTTCCAAGAGTTTCACTTGGTTTTGTATCTGGCTTTATTTCAGCAACAATGGGGATTGGAGGGGCTGTAATGAATGTTCCTATTTTAAGGTATTTTGGCTATCCAATTAACAAAGCAATAGGCAGTGCAGCTGCTATTGGTTCTGTAATTTCTTTATTTGGAGCAATGGGCTTTTTATTTACGGGTTCATATCTTAAAACTGACTTGCCATTAAGCATAGGTTTTATAAATATTCCTGCGTTTTTAATATTTATACCAATAACTATGGTTATGGCTAGAGTGGGCGCTAATACAGTTCATAAAATTGATAAATCAAAACTGCAGAGATTTTTTGGAATTTTTTTATATGTAGTTGGAACTATCTTTTTATATAGGTATCTTAGTATTTAATTATAAATTAAATTTTTTGGTCATATTCACCAATTTTTCCAGATTTTTGTAAAAGATTATCTATAAAATTAAAAATTTCTTTTTTTCTTTTATCAGATGAAGGGCTTTCTGTGACAATTACTAAAGAAGGCTTGTTCGAAGAAGCTCGTATTAAACCCCATGATCCATCTTCTAAAGTAAATCTAATTCCATTGACTGTTAATATTTTAGCAATATTTATTCCATCAATTTGTACATTATCAGTTTTTAATTTTTTTATTTTGTTAGTTAGCTCATCTATTAAGTCATATTTTTCCTCATCTTTACAAAAAGGAGCCATTGTGGGACTTTGAAAAGTTTTTGGTAAACTTCCAATCATTTCATTCATACTTTTATCATTATTGCTCAAAAGATGGCAAACCTGTATTGCTGAATTAATACCATCATCAAAACCATATCCAAGTGGTTTATTAAAAAAGAAATGACCACTCTTTTCAAATCCTGCTATTGCTTTTTCCTCATTAACTTTTCTTTTAATATATGAGTGTCCTGTTTTCCAATAAAGTGTTTTACAATTATTTTTTTTCAAAATTGTATCTACTTCAAAAAGTCCGGTAGACTTAACATCTACTATAAATTTTGATTTTGGATGTTGATTAGATATATTTCTTGCAATTAACAATCCAATTTTATCAGCAAAAATTTCATTTCCTTTATTATCAATTACACCAACACGATCTCCATCACCGTCAAAACCAAAACCTACATCCGCATTATTTTCTTTAACACATTTAGCTATTTCGTGAAGCATTTTCATATCTTCAGGATTAGGATTGTATTTTGGAAAATTAAAGTCCAAATTACAATCTAGTTCTATAACTTCACATCCAATTTGATTTAAAATTTTTGGAGCAAAAATTCCCGCCGTTCCATTTCCACACGCCGCAACTACTTTTAATTTTTTTTTTATTTTATTTGTTGATAATTCATTTATATAAATTTTATTAAAATCTTTTATTTCTTTATAACTACCAGTACCAGTTGAGAACTTTTTATTCAGAACAATATCCTTAAGCTCTGACATTTCTTCTTTACAATGCGTAAGACCTTTCTCAATTCCCATTTTAATTCCAGTCCATCCATTTTCATTATGACTAGCTGTGATCATTGCAACTGCATCTGAATTTAATTTAAATTGTGAAAAATATACAGTTGGTGATAAACATAAACCCAAGTCTTCAACATTACATCCTGTGGAAATTAGACCATCTATAAAATTTTTTTTTACTTCCTCACTATAAGATCTATAGTCGTGACCAACTGTTACTTTAGGGCTTTTTTTTTTATTGGTTACTTGAGTTCCAAATCCTTTACCTACTAATTTTATTCCCTCTTTATCTATATCTTCAGGATATAGCCATCTAGCGTCGTATTCTCTAAAACCTAGTGGGTCAATTTTTATAGGATTTGCCATGTTGATATATGTACATTTATTTTATTTTTTTATTGATATATTTTTATAATGTTCTATAAATGTTCTATTGATTTCTAATTTATATAGTATATTAAAGAGATCTGCATACAACATCTAGTTGTTTTACAAAAAACGTTATATATTTAAGGGAGTTAAATGAACAAATTTTTGTCTCAAGCCATCAAGAAAGCTGTCTCTGAATACAGCCCAAATATAGAAGAAACTACTAAAGATAAAAGGCCAGATTTATTTTCACTTAGCGATCAAACAGAACTTTTTCAAAATTCTAAAGGAATAACAATTAAGATTGATAGAACAAAAGATGCCAATCTAACAGATTTCGGTAAAGCAACTTTAAGCGATAGATACTTGGGAGAGAATGAATCTTTTCAGGATTTGTTTGCCCGTGTTGCAAGTCATTATTCAGATGACAATTTGCATGCACAAAGAATTTATACTTACATTAGCAACTTATGGTTTATGCCTGCAACTCCGGTTCTATCAAACGGTGGAACAAAAAGAGGGTTACCAATTTCTTGTTTTTTAAACGAAGCAGGCGATAGTCTAAATGGAATTTTAGATCTTTGGAGTGAAAATGTTTGGCTTGCTGCAAGAGGTGGAGGTATCGGAAGTTATTGGGGCAACTTAAGATCGATAGGTGAAAAAATTGGAAGAGTAGGCAAGACATCAGGAATTATTCCTTTTATAAAAGTTATGGATTCTTTAACAATGGCTATCAGCCAAGGATCTTTAAGAAGAGGATCGGCAGCATGTTATTTGCCAATTGACCATCCAGAAATTGAAGAATTTATTGAAATGAGAAGACCTACAGGTGGTGATCCAAATAGAAAAGCACTAAACTTACATCATGGCGTATTAGTTACTGATGCATTTATGAGAGCTGTTGAAACTGATGGACAGTGGGCACTCAAAAGTCCAAAAGATAAATCAATTCAATCCACTATCTCAGCAAGAAATTTATGGATTAGATTATTGACAGCTAGAGTCGAAACAGGAGAACCTTATATTATTTTCATTGATACTGTTAATAGACAAATTCCCCAACATCATAAACTCGCTGGCTTAAATGTAAAAACTTCTAATCTTTGCAGTGAAATAACTTTACCAACAGGGATTGATAGAGATGGAAAAGAAAGAACAGCAGTTTGTTGTTTATCTTCATTAAATATAGAAAAATATGACGAATGGAAAGATGATAAAAACTTTATAAAAGACGTTATGAGATTTCTGGATAATGTTTTAGATGATTTTATTCAAAAAGCTCCAGACGAGTTTGCAGATGCTAAATATTCGGCTCAAAGAGAACGTAGCGTTGGATTAGGTGTTATGGGACTTCATTCTTTTTTCCAACAAAAAATGATTCCTCTCGAGTCAGTAATGAGCAAAGTTTGGAATAAAAAAATATTTGAACATATACAAAAAGAAGTTGATCAAGCATCTAAAAATTTAGCCGAAGAAAGAGGTGCGTGTCCCGATGCATCTGAGTACGGCTTTAACGAAAGATTTTCAAACAAAACAGCGATCGCACCAACCGCTTCAATTTCAATAATTTGCGGTGGAACTTCACCAGGTGTTGAACCTATTGCAGCTAATAGCTATACCCACAAAACACTTTCTGGTTCTTTTAATGTTAGAAACAAGTATTTGAAAAAATTATTAGCAAAAAATAATAAAGATAATGATGAGATATGGTCTAGCATTACAACCAATCAAGGATCTATTTCTCATTTAGATTTTTTAACTCAAGAAGAAAAAGATGTTTTTAAAACTGCATTTGAATTAGATCAAAAATGGATAGTTGAATTAGGAGCTGACAGAACACCACACATTTCTCAAGCTCAATCTATTAATATATTTTTGCCTGCTGATGTACATAAAAGAGAACTTCATCAGATACACTTTCAAGCTTGGAAAAAGGGTTTAAAAAGCCTTTATTATTGTAGATCAAAATCAATACAAAGAGCTGAAAATGTTAATGATGCTAAATCAACGGACATTACAGCAAACGTTTATAAATCAAAACAACAATCAGGAGATCAACCAGAATATGAGGAATGTTTATCATGTCAGTAATTAAACAAAAAAAACAAGAAATTATTCAACCAAAAAAAATGGGACTATTAGTAGAAAATCCTGTTTATAAACCTTTTAGATATCCTTGGTGTTACGATGCATGGTTAACACAGCAAAGAATTCATTGGTTGCCTGAGGAAGTTCCTTTAGGAGATGATGTTAGAGATTGGCAAAAAAACTTATCACAAGCAGAAAAAAATTTATTAACACAAATATTTAGATTTTTTACTCAAGCAGATGTTGAGGTTAACAATTGTTATTTAAGACATTATACGACCGTTTTTAAACCAACAGAAGTGTTAATGATGATGACAGCATTTGCGGCTATGGAAACAGTTCACATTGCAGCATATTCACATCTTCTAGATACAATTGGTATGCCTGAGTCTGAATATTCAGCATTTATGAAATATAAAGAGATGAAAGATAAATACGATTACATGCAAGGTTTTAATGTTAATTCAAAAGAAGATATAGCAAAAACAGTTGCAGTGTTCAGTGCTTTTACTGAAGGGTTACAGTTATTTGCAAGTTTTGCAATACTTCTAAATTTTCCAAGGCACAATAAAATGAAAGGTATGGGCCAAATAGTTACTTGGTCAGTTCGTGATGAAACTTTACATTGTAATTCTATGATAAGATTGTTTAAAGAATTCATTAATGAGAATCCTCAAATTTGGACACCTCAACTTAAAAAAGAACTTTATCAAGCATGCAGAACAATTATCGAGCATGAAGATGCGTTTATTGATTTAGCTTTTGAAATGGGTCCGATGGAAGGTTTAACAGCGCAAGAAGTTAAAGAATATATTAGATTTATCGCAAACAGAAGATTAACTCAATTAGGCTTAGAGCCTATTTACAAAGTTGATAAAAATCCTTTAACTTGGTTAGATACAATGTTGAATGCAGTAGAGCACATGAACTTCTTTGAGGGACGTGCTACAGAATATTCAAAAGCATCAACTCAAGGAAATTGGACAGAAGCTTTTAGTTAAAACTTATCTTTGATTTAATTGAACAACTTTTCTATGTTGGCTACCTTTGTAGCTTGCTAGAGGTCTTATTAATTTATTAGCAGCGTGTTGTTCCATAATGTGAGCTGACCAACCTGTAATTCTTGAAATAACAAAAATTGGAGTAAAAAAATCAGTATCAAAACCCATCAAATGGTAAGTTGGACCTGTTGGATAATCTACATTTGGATGTATATTCTTTCTTTCAATCATAACTTTTTCAACAATGTCATATATTTTTTCAAACTTTTTATCTTTTTTAATTTTAGCAACTTTTCCAAAATAATTTCTCATTGTTGGAACTCTTGAATCTCCATTTTTATAAACTCTGTGACCGAAACCCATTACCACATCTTTTTTATCTAGAGCATTGTTAATCCATTTTAGTGCGTTTTCAGGTTTTTTAATTTTATTCATCATATGCATTACTTCTTCATTCGCCCCACCATGCAGTGGACCTTTTAAACTAGCTATTGCGCCAGTAATTGCTCCATGAATATCAGACAAACTACTAGTTATTGTTCTCGCTGTAAATGTTGAAACATTAAAGCTGTGCTCTGCATATAAAATTAATGAAACATCAAAAGCTTTTACAATTTCTTTCTTTGGAACTTTTCCAAAACACATATGAAAAAAATTTTCAGAAAAAGAAAGGTTTTTTTTAGGTGGTATCATTTTTTTACCTTTTCTCGCTCTATAAAAAGCAGCTAATGCGACAGGTGTTTTCGCGAAGATTCTCATCGCTTTTCTCAAATTTGCTTTAGGTGAATTATCCTTAGTTTCATTATCCTCTAAACCCATAATACTAACAACAGTTCGAGCTACATCCATAGGATGTGCCTTTCTTGGAATTTTTTTAATATCTGCAAGCAAAGTTTTAGATAGTTTTCTTTCTTTTCTCTCTTGTTTTTCAAAAGCTTTTAGTTGTTTATTATTTGGAAGTTCACCGTTTAATATAAGATAAGCAACTTCTTCAAACTTACATTTAGCACATAAGTCTTGAGCTGCATAACCTCTATAAGTAAGTGAGTTTATTTCAGGCATAACTTTTGAAACTTCAGTTTCATCAACTACAATTCCAAGTAAGCCTTTTTTTATTTCGTCACTCATTATTCGTGTCCTTCAGTAGAGAAGTTATAAATTTTTTCGTCTAAACTATTATATTTCTCATAATCAACAAGCTCATATAATCGTTTTCTAGTCTGCATTTTATCAATAATATTATTTTGATGTCCATTTGCATAAATGTCTCTCAATCCATCTTCAACGTTTTTCATAGCCAATCTTTGTGTAGTGACAGGATATATGACTATATTATAACCAAAATTTTCTAATTCTTTGTAGTTAAATAGTTTAGATTTACCAAACTCAGTCATATTAGCTAACAAGTAACACGAAAGTTCTTTTCTAACTTTTTCAAAATCTTTTTCATCATGTAATGCTTCTGGAAAAATTATTTCTGCACCAGCATCAATATAAGCTTTACATCTTTCGATCATTCTATCAATTCCTTCAACATTTTTAGCATCTGATCTTGCAATAATCTTGAAGTTTTGATCATTCTTTGCTGACACGCATTCTTTTATTTTTTTAACCATTGCATCTGTCGAAATTAATTCTTTGTTATCTAGATGGCCACATCTTTTTCTTTCAATTTGATCCTCAATATGTACAGCAGAAACTCCAAACTCTTCAAAGGTCTTAATAGTTTCATTGCAAGATTTAAAACCTGTATCTATATCAACTATAGTTGGTAGGTTTGTCACTCGAGAAATAAGATATGATCTAGTGCTTACATCTTGTAATGTGGTTAATCCAATATCAGGAAAACCTAGATCGTTAGCCATCACAGCGCCAGAAACATAAACTGCATCGTAACCAATTTCTTCAATTAATTTTGCTGTAAGAGGATTGTAAGCTCCAGGGACTCTTAAAATTTTATTAGATTTTAATTTGTTATCAAGATCAATTCTTTTTTGACTTGGTTCCTTTTCTATAAAATGCATTAAAAAATTCCTTTTTTTAAATTTTTCTTAATCATGCTTCTTTTTACTTCGATATTTAATTTTGATAATTGTCCTGATTTAACTTTTTTAAGATTTTGAACTATTTTCAAAAATCTTTCACTTTCTTTTTTTTCAATAATTCCCCTAGTTAATGTTAGAAATTTTTTAATATAGTTTTGTCTTTTAAATGGCCTTAATCCATATGGATGCGCATCAGCAACAGATTGTTGTTCAATAATTTTTTTACCATTTTTTAAAGTAATAATTACTTTTGCACCGAAGGATTTTTTCTTCGGATTTGGGTCGTGATATCTTTTAGTCCATTTTTTATCTTCATGCGTTTTTATCGATCGCCATATTTTTATTGTACTTTTTTTATTTGCTCTTGATTTAGTGTAAGATTTTATATGATGCCAATCAGCATCTTCTAACGCTACAGCAAATATGTACATAATTGAATGATCTAAAGTTTCTCTACTTGCATTAGGATCCATTTTTTGTGGATCATTTGCTCCTGTTCCAATTACATTGTGTGTATGATGACTCGTATAAATATCAATTTTTTTTATTTGGCCTAAATTTTTAATTTTTTTGTTAAATTTTTTTGCAATATCTATTAATGCTTGAGCTTGATATTCTGCTGAGTATTCTTTTGTATAAGTTTCAAGTATCGCTTTTTTTTCTTCATTTCTTTTTGGTAATGGTATTTTATATAAAGCTTTTTTTCCGTCTAAAATTCTTGCTATAACACTATCTTCACCTTCATATATAGGACTTGGCGCTCCTTCACCCCTCATAGCTCTATCTACAGCCTCAATTGCTAATTTACCAGCATGAGCAGGAGCAAAAGCTTTCCAGCTAGAAATTTCACCTTTTCTTGATTGTCTCGTTGAAATAGTTGTATGAAGTGATTGTTGAATTGCTTGGTATATAGTCTCCGTATTTAGTTTAAGCATTGTTCCTAACCCCGCTGCTACGCTTGGACCAAGATGTGCAATATGATCAACTCTATGTTTATGAAGGCAAATACCTTTGACTAAATTAACCTGAACTTCATAAGATGTAATAATTCCTTTAATTAAATTTATTCCACTAATTTTTTTTTGTTGTGCTACTGCAATCAAAGCAGGGATATTGTCACCTGGATGACTGTAGTCAGCCGCTAAGAATGTATCATGAAAATCTAATTCTCTAACAGCAGTACCATTTGACCATGCTGCCCACTCACAATCAAATTTTAATTTTGAGTTCACTCCAAACAAATTTGCACCATTATTTTTTGGATGCTTTAAAGCCATTTCTCTTGATGAAATGACTGCTTTTCTATTTAGCGATGCAATTGCAACTGATGCATTATCAATTATTCTATTGATAACCATTTCTACGGATTTTTTATTTAACTTTGAATTATCACTTGCTATTTCAGCTAATTTCCAAGCCAACTGTTTTTTTTTAGGCAAGTGTATTTTTGATGGATATACTTTTACGTTATGAATTATCAATTTATCTCCTAAAAATATCTTTACTGTAATACAATAATAATCGCTGTTATCAAAAGTAAAATTGCTAAAAAATATTCAATTAATGCTTTAATTTTGTTATTCTTAACTAAATTTCTTATTGCTGAACCAAAAGCTGCCCATGGTGATATTGATAAGGGGCATATAATTAAAGCAACAATGGCAATAGATAAAATAGATAAAATTAAATTTCCATCTTTGGGTAAAAATCCTGATGCAGCCATACTTGATATAGTCCAAGCTTTTGGATTAACTATTTGAAATAATGCAGCTTCGTGAAATTTAAGAGGTCTTGAGTCATCTTTTTTAATTTTGCTAAATGACCCTATAATTTTATAACCAAGATATAAAAGATATAGGCCGCATAAAATTTTAAGAATATTCTGTAATTGTGGAAATATTTGAAAAATTTTTCCTAAACCAAGGCATACTAAAATTAATTGCAATACATGACCTATTGTAATTCCTGACATATGAGGAATAGTTTTTAAAAAGCCAAACTTAAGTCCAGATGCAAGAACCATAGCATTATTTGGTCCTGGAGTAACATACATCACAAAGTAAAAAGTTATTAAAGCAATTAAAATATTAAAATCAAACATTTACATAAGATGATATTATTTTTTCAATACCAATAAAATCTTTTATTAGATGATCGTGAGGAATCTCAGATACTTTTTTTTCAGTATAACCATCTTCTAAAAGTATAAAAGGTATTTTGGCAGAGATTGCAGTATTAGAATCAGTTTCACTATCACCAATCATTAAACTTTTATTTATATCACCTTGCATAATTT
>CACIOK010000007.1 GCA_902588255.1 uncultured Pelagibacteraceae bacterium | reverse complement strand
CAGGGTTATAAAAAAGCAATTATAACTTTAAAAAAAGGTCAGAGTATTGACCTGACAACTGGGATATAGAAAATGGCATTAAAAACATTTAAACCTTATACTAAATCCACTAGAGGAACTATTTTAATTAACCGTGATGGACTTTGGAAAGGTAAACCCTTTAAATCTCTGGTTTCTCCTAAGAATTCAAGAAAAGGAAGAAATAATTATGGACGTATTACATCAAGAAATCGAGCAGGTGGACATAAAAAAATGTATAGAGAGGTAGATTTTTATAGAAAAAAGTTTGATGTCGAAGCAACTGTTGAAAGAATAGAATATGATCCAAATAGATCTTGTTACATCATGTTAGTTAAGTTTGATGATGGAAAACATAATTATTATTTAGCACCACAAAAAATTAAAGTTGGCGATAAAATTATAAATGGCAATAAAAAAGAAATAAAAATAGGAAATTGTATGCCATTACAAGATATACCAGTTGGTATAGATATACATAATGTTGAATTGCAACCTGGGTCTGGAGGCAAAGTAGCTAGATCTGCTGGAACTTCAGTAACAATATCAGGAATAGATGGGAATTATTCATTAATAAAAATGGCTTCAGGTGAAGTCAGAAAAATTGACTCAAGGTCCTTGGCAACAATTGGAGTACTATCAAATCCTGACCAAAAAAACATAAAAATAGGTAAAGCAGGAAGATCTAGATGGCTAGGTAGAAGACCTCATACAAGAGGCGTAGTAATGAATCCGGTTGACCATCCCCATGGTGGTGGAGAAGGTAAGAGTGCAGGAGGTAGACACCCTGTATCAAGAACTGGCCAATCTGCAAAAGGTTTAAAAACAAGAGATAATAAAAGAACAGATAAATACATAGTTAGAAGAAGAAAGAAGAAAAAGGAATAGTTTATGGCAAGATCAGTTTGGAAAGGTCCATTTGTTGAAGAAAGCTTAATTAAAAAAGTTGATAAACAAAAAAAGGATACAAATAAAAAACCAATTAAAACTTGGTCAAGAAAATCGACCATAATCCCAGATTTTGTTGGGTGTAGTTTTTTAATTTATAATGGTAAAAAATTTATACCTTTAACAATTTCAGAGGATATGGTTGGTCATAAAATAGGTGAATTTGCACCTACAAGAACTTTTGCAGGGCATACTCCAGCTGATAAAAAGGCTGCCAAAGAGGCAGGTACTGAAACCAAAGAAGAGAAAAAATAATGGGAAAAAAGAAAAGAAATAATAAAGAGACTAAAGAAAAAACAGTTAAATCTGTTAACAAGAACGTTAGATCTAGTGTAAGAAAACTAAATCCTATTTTAAAAGCAATTGTAGGTAAAAAAGTTGATACTGCAATCAGAGATTTAACTTTTTCAGAAAAAAGAATTTCAAAAGATATTAAAAAAACAATTTCATCAGCGATAGCAAATGCTGAAAATAATTATCAATACGATATTGATAAACTTATTGTGAAAGAAGCTTACTGTGGAAAGCAAATAACCATGAAAAGATTTAGAGCAAGAGCAAAAGGAAGAGCTGCCTCAATATTAAAACCATATTCAAATGTAACAATAATTTTATCTGAAGTTAAAAAAATGGAGAGTCATGGGTCAAAAAGTTAATCCGGTCGGTTTAAGATTAGGAATAAACAGAGGTTGGGATTCTGTTTGGTATGCTAAGAAGAAAGATTTTGGAAATTATTTAATAGAAGATTTTAAAATTAGAGAGTTTATTAAAAAAAATGTAATTAATTCTGGTGTATCAAAAGTAATGATTGAACGAACATCTAAAAAATGTTTTGTAACGATTTATACATCAAGACCTGGTTTTGTAATTGGAAAAAAGGGAAGTGATATAGAAAAAATTAAAAATAAGCTATCAGCTATTACTTCTAACGAAGTAAATTTAAACATAAAAGAAGTAAAAAAGCCTGAAACCAATAGTTTTTTAGTAGCAGAGAACATTGCTCAACAATTAGTCAAAAGAATTTCTTATAGGAGAGCTATGAAGAGATCAATGCAATCAGCATTAAGATTGGGGGCAAAAGGAATAAAAGTTTCTATAAGTGGTAGGCTTGGTGGAAATGAAATAGCTAGAACTGAATGGTTACGAGAAGGAAGTATACCTTCACATACTTTACGTGCTGATATTGACTATGCTGAGTCTGAGGCGTTAACAACATATGGAATCATAGGTATTAAAGTATGGATTTATAAAGGTGAAATTTTTACTAAGGAGTTTAGTCAAGAGACTAATAAAAAATAATTATGTTACAACCAACTAGATCAAAATTTAGAAAAGCTCACAAAGGTAGAATTCACGGGTATGCATCAAGAGCCAATTTGATAAATTATGGTGCATTTGCATTAAAAGCAATGTCGCCAGATAGAGTTATAGGAAAACAAATAGAAGCAGCAAGAGTTGCTCTTACAAGACATATGAAAAGACAAGGAAGAGTTTGGACAAGAATATTTCCAAATATACCTGTCTCAAAAAAACCAGTAGAGGTTAGAATGGGAAAAGGCAAAGGATCACCCGAGTTTTGGGCTTGTAGAGTTAAACCTGGAAGAATTTTATTTGAAATTGACGGTGTGTCTGAACAAATAGCAAAAGAAGCACTATATAAAGCATCGGCCAAATTACCAATTAAAACAAAATTTATTAAAAGGATTTCTTAATGAAGAAAAAGGAATTAAATAAATTAACAAAAGCACAAGCAATTAAGAATTTAGATAAAATGAAAAAAGATTTATTTAATTTAAGATTTCAAAAAATTAACTCACAAGTTTCAAATCCTGCAAAGTTTAATGAAACAAAAAAAACAATAGCAAGACTAAAAACTCTTTTAAAAGGAAAATTAAATGCCTAAAAAAATATTATCAGGAGTGGTTGTTAGTGATAAGCCAAATAAGACTATAACTGTTCTTGTTGAAAGGAAATATCAACATCCTATCCTTAAAAAAATAATTAAAGTAAAAAAGAAATATAATGCTCATGATGAAAATAATAAATTTAAAACTGGCGATAAAGTTTCAATAATTGAAAGTAAACCATTTTCAAAAAACAAAAAATTTCAGGTCATGGAGAGTCAAAAATGATACAAGTGCAAACAGAACTATTAGTTGCTGACAATACTGGAGCAAAAAGAATTGAGTGCATAAAAGTACTTGGAGGTTCAAAAAGAAGGTATGCAAGTATTGGCGATACAATAGTGATAGCTGTAAAAGAGGCTATACCTAAAGGTAAAGTTAAAAAAGGATCTGTTCATAAAGCCGTAGTTGTTCGTGTGAAAAAAGGCATTCATAGAAACGATGGATCAAAAGTTAAATTCGATAATAACGCCGCAGTGTTAGTTGACGAAAAAGGTGAGCCTGTTGGAACAAGAATTTTTGGCCCAGTAACTAGAGAGTTAAGAAGTAAAGGGCAAATGAAAATAATTTCTCTTGCACCGGAGGTTCTATAAAAATGATTAAAAAAGGTAATAAAGTAAAAATTTTAGCAGGAAAAGATAAAAAAAAAGAGGGTGAAATTATTGAAATTGATAGATCAAATAATAGAGCAAAAGTTAAAGGACTAAATATGGTAAAGAAGCATGTTAAAACCACAAAAGAAAAAAAGGGTGAGATTGTTTCTAAAGAAAATTTTCTTAACCTATCAAACTTAGCATTAATTATTGAAGAGAAAAATAATAAAAAAAAAGAGGTTAAAAAATAAAAATGACACCAAGATTAAAAGAACTTTTCATTAAAGAAATACAACCATCTTTAAAAGAAAAATTTGGATTAAAAAATATTTATATGACACCTAATTTAACAAAAGTGGTTATTAATATGGGCCTAGGTTTAGATGGCAATGATAATAAAATAGTTAAATCCTGTGAACAAGATTTAGCTAGTATTGGTGGACAAAAACCAGTCGTAACAAAGTTTAAAAAATCAATATCCAACTTTAAAACTAGAAAAGGAACAAATGCAGGACTTAAGGTAACATTAAGAAAAAACAAAATGTATGAATTTATTGATAGACTTGTAAACATAGCGCTACCAAGAATCAAAGATTTTAGAGGTTTATCATCAGATGGTTTTGATAAATTTGGAAATTATACTTTTGGAATAAAAGAACACATAATTTTTCCTGAAGTTAATTTTGATAAAGTAGATAAAATTAGAGGGCTTGATATCACCATTGTTATAAGCTCTAAATCTAAAGATCATAGTTTTGAATTACTTAAAAAATTAAACTTTCCATTTAAAAACAAAGGAGCAAATTAAATATGGCTAAACTAAGCGCAATAAATAAAAATAATAGAAGAATAAAGCTTTCTAATAAATTTTTTAAAAAACGAAAAGCATTAAAAAAAATAATTATGAATAAAAAACTTACTTTGGAGGAACGATTTAAAGCACAACAAAAACTCTCGAAGCTGCCAAGAAATTCAGCCAAGGTTAGAGTAATGAATAGGTGTCAAATAACAGGTAGACCACATGCGGTTTATAGAAAATTAAAAATATCTAGAATTGCCTTAAGAAAATTAGGGCTGGAAGGTAAAATTCCAGGAATGGTAAAATCAAGCTGGTAGAAAGGAAATTATGAGTTTAAGTGACCCGATAGGGGATATGATTGCAAGAATAAAAAACGCTCAGATGCGTAACCATAAAGTAGTAGAACTTCCTTCTTCAAATTTTAAAATTAGTATATCTGAAATATTGAAAAGTGAAGGGTATATAAATGATTACAAAATTAATGAAGAAACAAAAAAGCCTACACTTTCAATTAATCTAAAATATCACTCTGGCAACCCTGTGATTAGCACAATAGAAAGAGTATCAAAACCAGGAAGAAGAATATTTTCTAGTGCAGAAAGTCTTCCTAAAATAAATAATGGTTTAGGTATAGCAATAATCTCTACTCCTAAAGGTGTAATGACCGACTTAGACGCAAGAAAACAAAAAGTTGGTGGAGAAATAATTTGTAAGGTATTTTAATGTCAAAAATTGGAAAAATAAATATTTCGATACCCGAAAAAGTAAAAGTTGTCCTAAACGGTTCAATTTTAAATTTAGATGGACCGCTAGGTAAGAAAAATATCAATATTGATTTAAATATATTTGATTTAAAAATAAATGATGGAAAAGATATATCCATAAAACCAAAAAAAATAGATCAAGATACAAAAAGATTGTGGGGCATGAATAGAAGTCTACTGAATAATGCTATAATAGGCATTAGTAAGGGTTATGAAAAAGTTTTAGAACTTACTGGTGTTGGGTATAGAGCAGCATTGAAGGGTAAACAAATAAATATGCAACTAGGGTTTAGTCATGATATTAATTTTGATATCCCGGAGGGTATAAAGGTTGTTGTTGAAAAGCAGACTATAGTTAAAATCAGTGGTCATGATAAACAGTTAGTGGGTGAAGTAGTTTCAAAAATTAAGTCATTGAGACCACCAGAACCTTATAAGGGCAAAGGTATTAGAGAACAGGGTCAGTATGTTCTTAGAAAAGAAGGAAAGAAAAAATAATGAAACTTAGCACATTAGATCGAAAAAGATTTAGGATTAAAAACAAAATTAAAAAAGTTGCAAAATCTGAAAGATTCAGACTTTGCGTTTCAAGATCTAGCAAAAATATTTCTGCTCAAATCATTGATGATGTAAATTCTAAAACTTTATTTTCAGCTTCATCGATAGAAAAAGATATAAAAAGTTTAAAAATGAAAAATAAAACAGATTTATCAAAAGCTGTTGCTGAGCTACTGGCAAAAAAAGCTCAAGAAAAAAAAATAACAAAAGTTTATTTTGATAGAGGTGTCTACAAATATCATGGCAGAGTAAAAATTTTTGCTGAAACTTTAAGAAAAAATGGAATGGAATTTTAATTATGGATAAAGTAAAAGACGATATACTTGAAAAGTTAGTTCATATTAACAGAATTACCAAAGTAGTTAAAGGTGGTAGAAGATTTGGTTTTTCAGCTTTAGTTGTTGTAGGAAATCAAAATGGAAAAATTGGTATTGCTCATGCTAAAGCAAAACAAGTACCTGATGCTATTAAAAAGGCCAATGAAATGGCAAGGAGAAAACTTATACAAATTCCATTAAGAGAAGGAAGAACTATACATCATGATGTTTATGGAAAAGATGGTGCTGGAAAAATTAAATTAAGGTCCGCACCTAAGGGTACAGGTATAATAGCAGGTGGACCAGTTAGGGCTGTTTGTGAAGTCTTAGGTATTAGAGATATTGTTGCAAAATCAATGGGAACTGCAAATCCACACAATGTTATAAGAGCTACTCTGAAAGCTCTTAACAATCAAACATCTCCAAAACAAATATCAATTATAAGAAATAAAAAAATTTCTGAAATTATAGAAAAAAGAGGATAATGACTTCATTAAATACAACTGAAAAAATTTTAAGAAAAAAAATTAGAGTAGGTAGAGGAATTGGTTCGGGTAAAGGTAAAACTTCAGGTAGAGGAGTTAAAGGTCAAAAATCTCGATCTGGCGTAGCTATAAAAAGTTTTGAGGGCGGTCAAATGCCTCTTTATAGAAGATTACCTAAAAGAGGGTTTAACC
The DNA here is from genome assembly GCA_902588255.1 of uncultured Pelagibacteraceae bacterium. GTDB lineage: Bacteria > Pseudomonadota > Alphaproteobacteria > Pelagibacterales > Pelagibacteraceae > Pelagibacter. Next base: position 36,603 of record CACIOK010000007.1, on the reverse strand, counting down.
CACTTAAGAGTTTAAAAGTTGCAAAAATTAATCTAGATAAAATCCAAATGTTTATTGATAACAAAAAATTAAGTTTAAACGACACTATAAATATGGAAACTTTAAAAAAATTGAAAATAATTAGCAAAAATTCTCAAAAATTAAAAATTTTAGGTAAGGGAGAAATTAAAAATAAAATAAATATACAAGCTGATTTAATTTCAAAATCAGCTAGCGAAAAGCTTGATAAAATTGGTGGTTCAGTTCAAATTAATAAAAAATAACCTAAAAGTTTATGAGTGCAAATCCACAATCAAATGACCTTAAAAATAGAATAATATTTACTATTTTTATTTTATCAATTTATAGATTGGGAACATTTATTCCTTTACCTGGAATTAATCCTGATCAATTACAAATATTAATGGAAGGTAACCAAAAAGGCTTACTGGGCATGTTTAATGTTTTTGCAGGTGGAGCTATAAGTCGTATGGCTATTTTTGCTTTAGGTATAATGCCTTATATTTCTTCATCTATAATTGTACAGTTATTAACAGGTGTTTCTGATTATTTTAAAAATTTAAAAAGCCAAGGAGAAATAGGAAGAAAAAAAATTACTCAAATAACTAGATATGGAACAGTTTTGCTTGCTGTTATACAAGGCTATGGATTATCTGTTGGTTTAGAGTCCTCTGCTAATCTTGTGATAAATCCAGGTTTGTTTTTTAAAATTTCTACAGTTACTACTATAGTAGCAGGAACAATTTTTTTAATGTGGCTAGGTGAACAAATCACACAAAGAGGTATAGGAAATGGTATTTCATTAATAATATTTTCTGGAATCGTGGCTGAAATTCCAAGAGCTCTTGTTACAACTTTTGAACTTGGAAGAACCGGAGCAATCTCAACTTTAATGATAATATTTATATTTGTATTATTAGTTGCAACAATAATGTTTATAGTTTTTATGGAAAGAGCACTAAGGAAAATTTTAATAAATTATCCGAAAAGACAAATGGGTAATAAAATGTATGGTGGTGAGTCATCTCATCTTCCTTTAAAAATTAATCAAGCTGGTGTGATACCTGCAATCTTTGCTTCAGCCTTATTGTTACTTCCAGTTACTTTTTCTAATTTTAATTTTAGTGAAAATGAAACTTTTTTAAATATATCATCATTTTTTACACAGGGTCAGCCTCTTTATATGCTTTTATATGCATCTGGGATAATTTTTTTTACTTTTTTCTATACATCAATAACCTTTAATCCTAATGAAACAGCCGAAAATTTAAGAAAGCACGGTGGATTTATACCAGGTATTAGACCTGGTGAAAGTACAGCTTATTATATAGATGATATCTTGACTAAGTTGACAACTATGGGAGCATTGTATTTAACTTTAGTATGTTTAATGCCGGAATTTTTAATTGCTAATTATCCAATACCTTTTTACTTAGGTGGTACATCAATACTTATTGTTGTAGTTGTAGCAATTGACACTGTCACGCAAATTCAAACAAGATTAATGAGCTCTCAATATGAGCAATTAATTAAAAAAACAAAATTTGGTAAATAAGAAGTGAACATAATTATCTTTGGTCCTCCTGGTGCTGGCAAAGGAACCCAAGCTAAAATTTTAGTACAAAAATTAAATAGTTTTCAAGTTTCAACTGGAGAGATGTTAAGAGATGAAATTAAAAGAGATACAGAGATTGGTAAAAAAATTTTAAACAATATGGAACATGGAAAATTTGTTTCTGATGAAATAGTAAATAAGCTTCTTGAAAATATAATATTTGATTCAAAAAAAAAAAAATTAATTTTTGACGGTTATCCAAGAACTTTAAATCAAGCTAAAAATTTAGAGAGCTTATTGAGTAAATCTAATAAAAAAATAGACTATATTTTTTTTCTTAATGTAAACAAAGATGCAATCCTAAAAAGAATTGAAAAAAGAAAAATTTTAGAAAAAAGATCAGATGATGATGCCAATACTATTTTGACAAGATATGATATTTATATGAAAGAAACAAAACCTCTATTAGATTTTTATTCTTCACATGAAGGTTTTCATGAAGTAGATGGAAGTCTTGGAATTGATGAAATTACCAGTAAAATAGGGCTTATTCTTAATGTTTAAGACATTGACTTTAAAACAACTTCTTATATAAAAGGCTAAATTTATTCTCAGATAATATGGCTCGTATTGCAGGTGTAAACATACCACAAAATAAACTTGTTCAAATTGGTCTTACATATATTTATGGTATAGGAGATAAATTTTCTCAACAAATTTGTGCTGATTTAGAAATTCCTAAATCCAAAAGAGTAAATGAATTAACTGATGATCAAATTCTTAAGATAAGAGAGTACATTGATAAAAATTTTAAAGTCGAAGGTGATTTAAGAAGAGAATATTCTTTAAATATTAAAAGATTGATGGATCTTGCGTCTTATAGAGGCTCAAGACATCGAAAAAAATTACCTGTCAGAGGACAAAGAACGAGATGTAATGCAAGAACAAGAAAGGGTAAAGCTATAGCAATTGCCGGGAAAAAATTAACACCACTTAAAAAATAATTATGTCAAAAGAAGAAAAAAAAACTACTAAAGATAAGGATCAAGAAAAAAAAGTTAGTGCAATTAAAAAAAGTTCTTATTCTAAAAAAAAAAAAGTTAAAAAAAATATATTGAATGGTATAGCTTATGTTCAGTCTACATTTAATAACACAATCATATCTATAGCTGATACAAGTGGTAATGTCGTATCATGGGCTTCAGCAGGACAAAAAGGTTTTAAAGGATCTAGAAAATCCACTCCATATGCAGCACAAGTTGCTGCAGATGCAGCTGCTTCTAAAGCCCTAGAATATGGAATGAAAGTTTTATCCGTAGAAGTTAAAGGCCCTGGATCAGGTAGAGAAACTGCTTTAAGAGCTTTACAAGCTAGAGGATTTAAAATTATTTCAATTAAAGATACAACGCCAATGCCGCATAATGGGACTAGGCCGCCAAAAAAAAGGAGAGTATAAATGGAAACTACAGATGTTAATATAAAAAATTGGAAATCGTTAATTAGACCAGCAAAGCTGGACGTTCAACTTAGTGATGATAAAACTTTTGCAAAAATTACAGCTGAACCTTTGGAGAAGGGATATGGTTTAACATTAGGAAATTCTTTAAGAAGGATTTTACTTTCTTCAATTAGAGGTGCCGCTGTTACTTCAGTACAAATTGATGGAGTTCTTCATGAATTTACTTCAATTAAAGGAATTAGAGAAGATGTTACAGATATAGTTTTAAATGTTAAATCTTTAGCACTTAAGAGTTCATTTGAAGGTGTAAAAAAATTAGTTTTAGATGCTAAAGGACCAGGTGAAATAAAGGCATCAAATATAGCACCAGTAGCTGACATTGAAATTTTAAATCCAGAACTTGTAATTTGTAACTTAGATGAAAATACAAATTTTCATATGGAAATGACCGTTGAAACTGGCAAAGGATACGTTCCTGCTTCAATGAATAAGCCAGATGAACCACCTTTAGGATTAATACCAATAGATTCTCTATTTAGTCCAGTTAAAAAAGTTTCATATTCTGTAAGCACTGCAAGAGAAGGCAAAGCTTTAGATTATGATAAACTTATCATGGAGGTAAAAACTAATGGATCTATCTCAGCAGAAGATGCTGTAGCTTATTCTGCAAAAATATTTCAAGATCAATTGAATATGTTTGTTAACTTTGATGAACCACAAGAAGTTATTGTTCGTGAAAAACCTTCTGAACCTGAATTTAATAAAAATTTATTAAGAAAAGTTGACGAATTAGAACTATCAGTTAGATCAATGAATTGTTTAAAAAATGATAATATAATTTACATCGGTGATTTAGTTCAAAAATCTGAAGGTGAAATGTTAAGAACACCAAACTTTGGTAGAAAATCACTAAATGAAATAAAAGAGGTTTTAAACGGAATGTCATTATATTTGGGTATGGAAATACCAAATTGGCCACCAGACAATATTGCGGAAATGTCCAAAAAACTAGAAGAGGCTATATAATTTATATGAGACACGGTTTTGCAAATAAAAAGCTCAATAGAACATCGGAACATAGAAAAGCACTTTTAAAGAATATGTTAAATTCTTTAATTAAGTATGAGCAAATTACCACAACATTACCAAAAGCTAAATTTTTGAAACCACAAGCTGACAAAATAATTACTTTAGGGAAAAAAGAAACATTACAAACCACTAAATTGTTAATGCAGAAATTGCAGAATATTAAGTCGACAAATAAAGTTAAAAAAACACTTTCAAAAAGATATGAAAAGAGAAATGGTGGTTACACTAGAATTGTAAAAGCTGGTTTTAGATATGGAGATAATTCACCAATGGCAATTATAGAGTTTGTTGATAGAGATAAAGAAGCTAAGAAAGTAGATGTTAAAAAAAAAATTGATAAAAAAGATCAAAAAGAAGAAAAAAAATTAGCTTCAGCATAATTTTGCAATAATATAAAATCATGAAAAAATACTTCAGTGTTGATGAAGCGTTTAATAATATGCGTGTCGATCGCTGGATTAGAAAAAAATTTGGAAATTTACCACAAGGTTTTATTGAAAAAAATTTAAGAAACGGAAAAATTAAGATTAACAATAAAAAAATTAAAAGCTCATATAAACTCAAAACAGACGAAACAATTATTTTTTTTAACTTTGATTTTAAAATTGCAGAAAAGGAGAATAAAGCAAAATTTGAACCTACAAAATCTATTATTAAATCAAATGAAGATTTAATAATTGATAATAATGAGGATTTTATAGTAATAAATAAAAAATCAGGAATTGCAGTTCAAGGTGGAACTAAGTCAAAAAAAAATTTAATAGATATTTTTTCAAAAAGCAATTTTTTTAAAGATACAAAGCCATACTCTGTTCACAGACTTGACAAAGATACTTCGGGTGTTTTTTTAATTGCAAAGAATAGAGAAACTGCACAACTTCTAACATCTTTGTTTAGACTTAGAAAGGTACATAAAATATATATTTGCGTTTGTCATGGTGAGATTGCAATAAATTCAGGGGAATGGAATTCTCAACTAATTAGATATGAAAATAATAAACCCATCAAAGAAAATGCAAGAACTATTTACAAAGTCCTTGATAAGAATTCCAATTGTTCTCTTCTCCAAATGAAACCAATAACTGGTCGTAAGCATCAACTTAGAAAACAGTTGTATGAAATTGGTCATCCTATTTATGGTGATAAAAAATATAGTTTTGATAAATACAATAAAGGTTTAAATAAAAATTTAATGCTTCATGCATTTCAAATTAAATTTATGATTAAAGATAAAAAGTTTACATACTCTGCTATATTACCTGATTACTTTAAAAAGTTATTAGATTCGAAAAAACTTAAATTTTCAAATTTTTAATTAATTCTTTAACTATCTTTCTATCTAAATTATTGTAACTTTGTTTTTTAATCGTATATAGATTTGTTACGTTTGAATTTTTTAACCCACAAGGAATTATTTTTTTATATTTATCAAGGTTAGTATTTATATTTATTGAAAAACCATGATAAGCAATCCATTTCTTAATTCTTATACCGATCGCACCTAATTTTTTATTTTTTTTCTTATTTTTAACCCAAATACCAATATTTTTTCTATCTGCAAAAGCTTTTATTTGATATTCTTTAAGAACATCAATTATAGTATTTTCAATAGTATTTATAAAATTTCTAATATCTTTTTTTCTTTTATTTAAATTTATTACAAAATAGCAAATTAATTGGCCTGGTCCATGATATGTGATTTTTCCTCCTCTATTAGTTATACATAACTTTACTGATTTATCTAAAACTTCACTTTCTCTATAACTAGTACCAGCTGTATAAATTGATCGATGTTTTAATATCCAAATTAATTCTTTTTCTTCTTTTTTATGAATTTTATCAACTCTTTCCTCAAGAAATCTTATTGCTTCTTCATAATCCACTGGTTTTTCAGTTTTTTTGATCTCTATCTTCATTAAAGAATTGTATTATACGAATTTTGTATTAATAGTGCCTAATAAAATTATAGGTAAATTTATGACTTTAATTAAAAAAATAAAAGACAAAAAAGTCAATTTTGAGTTCAATAAAGAATATATTAAAGTAGTTACTGACAAAATAACTAATAACGACGCTTTATTTATCAATAATTCATTTAAAGAAATGCATCCAGCTGATGCTGCCGATATAATTGAACATTTAAATGAAAGTGATAGAGAAAATTTAATTAAATTAAACAATTTTAAAATTGATCCTGAAGTTTTTGTTGAATTAAATGAGTCTATACAGAAAGAAATAATAAAATACTTATCATCTGAGTCAATTGTATCCATTCTAAAAAATCTAGACTCTGATGACTCAGTTCAAATACTTGAAAATATTGAGGAAAAAAACAAAAATTCAATATTAAGTTCTTTGCCACCAAAAGATCGTTTTGCATTATTGGAAAGTTTGAGTTTTCCAGAAGATTCAGCAGCTAGAATAATGCAAAGACAATTTACAGCAATACCAAGTAATTGGTCTGTAGGTCAGACAATTGATTATTTGAGAGAAAACAAAGATCTTCCTGAAGAGTTTTTGGAAATTTTTATAGTAGATAATGAGTTTAAACCTATTGGTACCGTACCTTCATCAAAAGTTTTAAGAACATCAAGAGAATCTAAAATGATTTCAATAATGAATGAAAGTCAATTATCAATACCAGTAGACATGGATAGAGAAGAGGTTGGTCACTTGTTTGAAAATTATAACCTTAATTCCGCATGTGTAGTTGATAAAAATAATAAACTAGTTGGAATGATCACAAGTGATGATGTTTTGACAGTATTAAAAGAAGAAGCAGAAGAGGACGCATTAAGATTAGCTGGTGTTGGTGATGAAGAAATAACCGATGGTGTTTTAAAAAAAACAAAAAGGAGATTTAATTGGCTTTTATTAAATTTATTTACAGCATTTTTAGCAACATGGGTAATAAGTATATTTGGAGCAACAATTGAACAAATGGTTGCCTTAGCTTTCTTAATGCCAATTGTAGCGTCTATGGGTGGAAATGCTGGCATGCAAACACTTGCAGTAACAATTAGAACTATTGCAACAAATGAACTTACAAAAAATAATTTTAACCAAAATATACTAAAAGAATTTTTTATTGGGATTTTAAATGGAATTATATTTGCAATAATTAGTGCCATTATTGTTCAATTATGGTTTCAAGATATTCAATTGTCACTCATCATTTCAATTTCAATGGTTTTAAATATGATAGTTGCTGGGTTGTTTGGTATTTTGGTACCTATAACATTAAAAAAATTTAATATAGATCCTGCAATTGCCTCAAGCGTTTTTGTAACGACTATAACAGATGTTATTGGTTTCTTATCTTTTTTGGGTATAGGAGCATACTTCTTTTATGGTTGATTAAAAATTATCAATTAACCTTACATTATTTAAGTAAAAAGAAACAAAAATTTTAAAATTAGATTTATTTGTATTTATCGATAAATTTTTTTTATTTCTTACTTCTAAATATTCGATTTTTATTCCTTTAGATTCAATTTTTTTTTTTAAATTATTTATTTTCTTTAAATTTTTATAATTATTCTTACACATTGCGAAAAATTTTTTAGTTGTTTTTGCTACATATGAGGCTTTATTGATCTCTTTTTTAGAGAGTAAAAAATTTCTCGATGAATATGCTAATAGATTTTTTAATCGAATAGTTTTGCAAATAATAATTTTTGTATTAAAATTATTTTTAATAACATTTTTTATAAGATGAATTTGTTGATAATCTTTTTCACCTAAAAAAATATATTTAGCTTTAATATGTGTTAAAAATTGTTTAATTACAGCTAGAACACCTTCAAAATGACCAGGCCTAAACTTTGCACATAAAATCTTATCTTTTTTGCTTATACTTACCTTCATATTTTTTTTATTTTTATAAATGTCATTTTTTTTGGGTATCAATAAGTAATCAACTTTTAATTTTTTAAGAATCGCTATATCTCTATTTAATTTTCGAGGATACTTTTTGAAATCGCTTATTTGATTGAATTGTGAAGGATTTATAAAAATACTTACAAGAGTTTTTTTACACTTTAACTTTGATGATTTAATCAACGAAATATGGCCTTTGTGAAGGGCACCCATAGTTGGAACAAATCCTACATTTGCCTTAAAATTAACTTCTTTATTCAATTTATTAATGCTTTTAAAAATTATCATTTGTGGTAATTGACATAATTAATACATATTAATGATTAGACAAGCAATAATACCATTAGCAGGACTTGGGACAAGACTTTTACCAATTACGAGTGTATTTCCTAAAGAGCTTTTATTAATTAATGGTAAGCCCGGAATTGAATATATTTTAGATGAGTGTATCGATGCTGGTATAAAAGAAATTGTCTTTATAATCTCGAAAAAAAAAGAATTAATTAAAAGATACTTTAATAATGATCAATTTTATCAAAAAATTATTAAAAAAAAAAAGGATTCAAGACTAAAGAATGAATATAAAAAAATATTAAAATATAAAAATATGATTAGATTTGTTTATCAAAATAATCCAAAAGGCACAGGTGATGCTGTATTAAAAGCAAAAAACATCATTAAAGATAAATTCTTTTTAATGTTGCTTCCAGATGATCTAATTATAAAAAGAAACTGTTCAAAAGACATGGTTTCCTTACATAACAAAAAAAAATGTTCAATAATGGCTTCGATGATAGTGAGTAAAAAAACTATTAGCAGATGGGGTATTTACTCTAAGAAGTCTTTAATTGATAAAAAAAATTTTTATATTAAAGATGTTATCGAAAAGCCCAGTATAAAAACAGCACCTTCAAATAATGCTGTTATTGGAAGATATATTTTGCCTAAAAAAATTTTTTCAAAGTTAAATAAACAAAAAAAAGGAAAAGGCGGTGAAATTCATATTACTGATGCTATAAGAAATTTAATAAGAGATGGCGAATTATTTATTGGACATACATTTAAAGGTAAATATCTAGATTGTGGAACTATGAATGGATATATAAAATCATCACAAGAAATATCAAAAATATGAAGTTATGCATGATAGGCACTGGTTATGTAGGTTTAGTAAGCGGCGTATGTTTTGCTGACTTAGGTAATGATGTTGTATGTGTAGATAAAGATGTTAATAAAATTAATTTGTTAAAAAAAGGAAAAATTCCAATATATGAACCAGGTTTATCAGAACTTGTATTAAAAAATTATAAAAATAAAAGATTAACTTTTTCTACAGATTTAAAAAAATCAATTTATACTTCTGATGTAATTTTTATATGTGTTGGCACTCCTACAAAAAAAAGTGGTAGTTCCGCAGATTTAAGTCAAATTTACAATGTTGCTAGTGAAATAAAATCATCAGTAAATAGTTTTAAAATAATTGTTACAAAATCAACCGTTCCTGTAACTACTGGAGATGAAATTGAAAAAATTTTATCCAAAAAAAATAAAAAAAAAAATTTTTCTGTAGTATCTAATCCTGAATTTTTAAGAGAAGGTGAAGCTATAAGAGATTTTACATACCCCGATAGAATTATAGTTGGTTCAAACGATATTAGATCAAATCGTGTATTAAAAAATTTATATGCACCTTTGATTTCAAAAGGTGCTCAATATGTTCATACCGAAAGAAGAGCTGCTGAATTAATTAAGTATGCATCCAATGCATTTCTTGCTACAAAAATTACCTTTATTAATGAAATAGCTAATTTATGTGAAAAAATAGGTATAAATGTTGAAGACATATCAATAGGGATGGGTTTAGATAAGAGAATAGGTAGCAGATTTTTAAGAGCTGGACCTGCTTATGGTGGATCTTGTTTTCCAAAAGATACAAAAGCCATAACTTCAACCGCAGATAAATTTAAAACAAACTTATCAGTTATCAAATCTGTAATTAAATCGAATGAAAATAGATCATCCCTTCTTCTCAATAGAGTTTATGAGATTTTGAATAAAAAGATAAAAAACAAGAAAATTACTTTTTTAGGAGTTACTTTTAAAGCTAACACAGACGATATGAGAGACTCTTCAAGTCTTATAATGATACCTTCATTATCAAAAAAAGGTGCAATAATTAAATATTTTGATCCAACTGGATATAAAAAGGAATTTTCAAGAGTTAAAAATGTATCCAATGTAAATACAATAAAAGAATCTTTAGAAGGTTCTGATCTTGTTATTGTTCATACAGAATGGAATGATTTTAAATCAATAAACTTTAAAAATTTTATAAAAGGAAAAAAATTTATTATCTATGATATGAGAAATATATATTCTCCAAAAAAAATTCGAAACCAAGGCTTTAAATATTATAGTGTTGGAAGGTAAACTTTAATTTAATTCAAATATTGCATCAACTTCAACAGATACTCCTAATGGAAGACTGTTTGTACTTACGGCAGCTCTTGTGTGCATACCAACATCACCAAATATAGAAGCAATTAAATCCGATGCGCCATTAATTACTTTAGGCTGTTCTGTAAAATTATCAGTTGAATTAACAAAACCAGTTAATTTTATACAAGACTTAACTTTGGATAAATCATTATCACAAGCTTTTTTAACCTGCGAAACGATACTTAACGCACATCTTTTAGCTGCATTATAACCAGCTTCTGTATCTAAATCTTTTCCGATCTTACCTTTTATTAGTTGACCATTTTCATCAATTGAAATTTGACCAGATACAAATAACATTTTTCCTATAATTTTTGTTGCAACATAGTTTCCCACGGGTGCTTTTGCTTCGGGAAGTTTTATATTCAGTTCTTTTAATTTTTCTTCATAACTCATTTTGATTTCCTTTTTTTTGATTTCTTAGTTTTATCGTATTCTTTTCTTTTCTCAATTAATATTAATGCCTCTTCCATTGTAAGTTCTGTAGGATCTTTTTCTTCAGGAATTGTTGCATTAAGTGATTTATATTTAATGTAAGGACCATATTGACCTTTCATAACTCTTACCGGCTTTTTATCTTCAGGATGTTCACCTAAATCTTTAATTATAGAAGAGGACATCCTACCAGGTTTTGCCTCAGCTATTAAAGTCACAGCTCTATTGAGACCAATTGAAAAAATTTCCTCAATATTTTCAATTCTTGCAGATTTATTTTCACATTTTAAATATGGACCAAATCTTCCAGTATTTAATGTTATTTCTTTTTGGTTATCTGGATTTATTCCAAGAGACTTTGGTAAAGAACATAAAAATTGAGCTTTTTCTAAATTAATACTTTCTAAATCCAGGCCTTTAGGTATAGAAACATTTTTTAAAAGATCATTGATATCAGATTTTATTTTTTTACTTTTCTTTTTTTTCTCAGTAGGTTTTTGAGCTTCTATATCGTTTGAATTTTTTTCATATTGAAGATAAGGACCAAATCTTCCATTTTTTAAATATATATCATTACCATTTTCATGCTTTCCAATAAGCTTTGGCTCCGCTAACTGAGCTTGTGCAGCAGCTTTTGCTTTTGATAATGGTCGAGTAAACTTACACTCTGGATAATTTGAGCAACCTATAAAAGCACCGCCTCTAAAACTATTTTTCAGACTTAATATACCAGAGCTACATAATTGACATTTTCTAACAATATTTCCTTGGTTATCCTTATCAAAAACTAAATCTCCCAAACTATCATTTAATAAATCTAAGACTTCTCTAGTTCTTTTTTCTTTTACTTCTGAAACATTGTTATTAAAATCTTTCCAAAAAAGCTCTAAAACTCTAATCCAACTTTCTTTTCCAGTAGTTATTTCGTCAAGTTGATCTTCTAAACCTGCTGTAAAATTATAATCTACATACTTTGAAAACAATTTTTCTAAAAAAGCTGAAATTAATTTACCTCTATCTGTTGGGAAAAATCTTTTATTTAATATTTCCGCATATCCTCTATTAGCAATTGTAGAAATTATACTTGCATAAGTTGATGGTCTTCCAATTCCTAGTTCTTCAAGTTTTTTAACTAGACTAGCTTCTGAATATCTTGGAGGAGGTTGGGTAAAATGCTGTTCGTCTAATAAAGACTCAATATTGACTGGTCCTTTTGACATTTCTGGCAAAATACTTTCATCATCATCTTTACTAGGATTGTTATATATTTTTAAAAAACCATCAAATTTAAGAATAGAACCACTTGCTTTGCAAATTGTATCGTTATCGTCCGAAGATATAGTGATTGTGTTTCTATCAAACTTAGCTGACTCCATTTGAGAAGATAGCGCTCTACTCCAAATTAAGTCATAAAGTTTATTTTGATCTGTACTCAAATATTTCTTAACTCTTTGTGGGGTTCTAATGATGTCAGTGGGTCTTATTGCTTCATGAGCTTCTTGAGCATTTTTTGCTTTTTTTCCTGAATAATTTAAAGCATTTTCGGGCAAATATTCATTACCAATTTCATCTTTTATATAATCTCTAAAAGCTAAAACTGCATCTTTAGATAAATTAGTTCCATCTGTTCTCATATAAGTGATTAATCCTATAGTTTCACCTTCTATATCAATACCTTGATAAAGTTTTTGGGCAATTTGCATCGTTCTAGATGCTCCAAAGCCTAATCTGCTCGATGCGGTTTGCTGAAGTGTTGATGTCGTAAATGGTCCAGAAGGGTTACGATTTATTACCTTACTAGAGATATCTGTAATATTAAATTTTTTTTTATTAATACTTGTTTTGGCATTATTTATTTCATCTTTATTTTTAAATGTAAATTTTTCAATTTTATTATTATCTAATTGATTTATACTAGCAGTAATATTTTGATTTTTATCATCTGTGAATTTAACGTTTAAGGTCCAAAATTCTTCTGGTTTAAATGACTCTATTTCATGTTCTCTTTCAGTAATTAACTTAAGAGCAACAGATTGAACTCTTCCTGCAGATTTAGATCCTGGTAATTTTGTCCAAAGTATTGGTGAAATATTAAATCCAACTAAGTAATCCAAAGCTCTTCTAGCCATATATGCATCGACCAACAGCGGTTCGATTTGTCTTGGATTTTCAATTCCTTGAATTACAGCTTTTTTAGTTATTTCATTAAAGACAACGCGTTCAATTTCCTTATCTTTTAAAAGTTTTTTTTCATTTAAATATTCTTTTACATGCCATGCGATTGCTTCACCCTCTCTATCTGGGTCGGTAGCTAGAATTATTTTTTTTGAATCTTTAGCAGCATCAGTGATTTCTTTTAAATATTTTTTTGAAAAACTATCTACTTCCCATATCATTTTAAATTTATTTTCAGGATCAACAGAACCATTTTTAGACGGAAGATCTCTGATATGTCCATAACTAGCTAAAACTGTAAAATTACTACCTAAATATTTGTTAATTGTTTTGGCTTTAGCAGGACTTTCTACAATGACTAGGTTCATTTAATGAGAACCTACATAAAAGAATTAGATAGTCAAATTAATAAATTTTAGTCTTTAATTCAGTATTATTTTTTAAGCGTTTTATATTTTCCTTATGTGTATAAAAAATTAAAATGAACAATATAATAAAGAAATAATAGTTTTCCGTACTTATAAAAAAATAATGATAAATTGGTATTAGCAAAGATGCTAAAAGCGATGACACCGAGGAATATTTAGAGATAAAAAAAACAATAAACCATGTTGCTATGAAAAAAAATCCTAAAATATAATTAATGCTAAAAAGAATACCAACGTAAGTTGCAACACCTTTTCCTCCATTAAATTTTAACCATATTGGAAAAACATGACCTAAAAAAACAGCTAATGAAGAAATAAATAAAAGTTCAGGAAATTGTATTTTAATGAAAAGTATTGGAACAACAGCTTTTGAAATATCTAAAATTAAAGTGCTATAACCTATTAACTTATTACCTGTTCTTAATGCATTTGTTGCACCTATATTGCCAGAGCCGATCTTTCTAATATCTTTTTTTAAAAAAATTTTTGTTAATAAAAAACCAAACGGAATCGAACCTAATAAATAAGATAACAATATAATTAAACCTATTTCCATATTTAGATTTTAAATAATTCTTCACCTTTTATAAAAGTATTGATAACTTGTCCTTGTAGTTTTTTATCATCAATACAAGTATTTTTAGATTTTGACACAATCTTTTCTTTTTTAACAATCAATGGTTTATAAAGATCTACAATGCAAAAATCTGCATCATTACCAATTGATAAATTTCCTTTATTGATTTTCAAAATTTTCGCTGGATTACTAGTTAGTAATTCAATTATCTTAAATAATTTTACTGATCCGTTGTGAAAAAGCTCTAAGGATAGTGGCAAAAGAGTCTCAATACCCGAAGCTCCTGTGGCAGCCTGTGAAAAAGTTAATCTTTTTGATTCTTCATCTTCTGGTTTGTGGTCAGAGACAATTACATCTATCAAATTTTTATTAATTGCTTTAATTAGTGAAATTCTATCATCCTCAGTTCTTAATGGCGGAGATAGTTTTAAAAATGTTCGAAAGTCACCAATATCATTTTCGTTTAATGATAGATTGTTAATTGATACACCTGTTGTAAAATTAACTAAATCCTTTTTTTGGCCAATTATATCAACTGATTTAGAAGAAGAAATTTGTGAGACATGGTATCTACAATTTAAATCTTCTAGCAAGGTTAAGTCTCTTTCAATAATAATTTTTTCAGCAATATCAGGAATTCCTTGTAACCCTAATTTTGTTGCAATAATTCCATCATTAACCATTCCATTTTTAGATAACTCAAGATCTTCAGCATGTTGCATGATTAAACAGTCTAAATCATAAGCTGATTTCATAATCCTAGACATTAATCTTGTGTTCTGAATAGTTTTTGTTCCATCTGTAAAACCAATTATTCCTTTTTTTTTTAATAAACCAAATTCGGTCATATTTGTACCTTCAAGGTTTTTTGTTAGAGATGCTGCAGGAAAAATATTAATTTTTGCTTTATCTCTACCTCTTCTTTTTAAAAAATCCACTATAGAAACATTATCAATAACTGGACTAGTGTTTGGCATTGTGACAACAGATGTGACGCCTCCTGCAATAGCAGCATTACTTAAAGTTTTAAAGTTTTCCTTATATTCAAATCCGGGTTCTCCAACAAAAACTCTCATATCAACCAAACCAGGAAAGATATATTTTTCTTTAAGATCAATAAATTTTTCCCTAGAAGGGATATTGTTTTTATTAACTTTTTTACCTAATGCTTCAATTTTACCTTCTTCATTGATAATCAATCCTCCAATTTCCTCAATAGAATTATGAGGGTCTACAATATTTGCATTAAGAAAATATTTTTTTTTCATTATTCACAAAAAATTTTTAAACAAGCCATTCTGACTGCCACACCAAGTTCAACTTGTTCTTTTATTACACTTTTATTTATATCGTCTGCTAATTTTGTATCTATTTCAATTCCTCGATTCATTGGACCAGGATGCATTATTAGAGCATCTTTTTTAGCTTCATTAAGTTTATCTGGGGTTAATCCATAATATTCATAGTACTCTCTGTTGGAAGATAAAAAAGAACTTGTCATTCTTTCATTTTGCAATCTTAGCATCATCACAATATCGCAGTCCTTTAATCCTTTTTTCATATTAGAAAATGTATTTACACCCATTTTATTAATATCTTTTGGTAGTAAATTAGATGGTGCTATTATATTTACTTCTGCTCCCAGCATGTTTAATAAATAAATATTTGATCTTGCTACTCTAGAATGAAGTATATCACCACATATAGCAATTCTTAAACCTTGAATTTTATTTTTTCTATCAATAATAGTCAAAGCGTCCAGCAATGCTTGAGTAGGGTGTTCTCTTCTACCATCACCAGCATTTAGTACCGCACAATTAACTTTTTGAGATAAAAGATTACATGCACCAGAGTCTTGATGTCTAATTACAATTATATCAGGATGCATTGCATTTAAAGTCATCGCTGTATCAATTAATGTTTCTCCTTTTTTAATTGCAGAGTTGGTAATATTCATTGACATAACATCGGCACCAAGCCTTTTTCCAGCTAGCTCAAATGAACTTTGTGTTCTTGTAGATGGCTCAAAAAATAAATTGATTTGTGTCTTGCCTTTAAGAATATCAATTTTCTTATTTTTACTTTTATTAAGTGAAATAAATTTTTTCGATTCAGAAAGAATTAGATTAACATCAGAAATTGAAAGATCTTGAATACCTAATAGATGTTTTTGAGATATTTTAATAGCTTTATTTGAATTTATTGCCATTAAAATTAACTCTATAGCCATTAAGAGGTATTATTGCAAGTATTAATTATTTAAATAGTCTATTGCACCTTGAAGTATAAAAGCGGCAGCATTTTCGTCAATTTTTTTTATTTTTTTTGAAATATTAACATCAAGTTGGCTAGATAAGTTAAATGCTCCGACTGTTGATAATCTTTCATCCCAAAGAAAAACAGGTAAATCAATAGATTTAGATATATTAATTGATATGTCTTTAACTGATTGGGCAGAAGATCCTGAGCTACCGTCCATATTTACGGGGTTACCTATGACTATACCTTTAATGTTGTTTTCTTTAATAATTTCTTTTAATTCTTGAATAAGATTAGACGTATTAATTCGAACAATTGTTTTAAAAGGTGTAGCTATAGACTGTCTTTCATCACATATTGATATACCGATTCTTTTTGAACCTAAATCTAATCCAATTAATCTTATTTTAGAGGTTTGTTTTTTTTTAAACTCTTCAATTGTGATCATATTGTATATTTTATACTTAAGTGGTACTTTGCAATAATTTAAATATCATATGACAATTGATCTTAAAACAGTAAAAAAAATTTCAAAATTAGCTAGAATATCAGTTGATGACGAAAAAGCTAAAAAATTGGAGAATGACCTAAACTCTATATTTGAGTTTATTGAAAAATTAAATCAATTAGATACATCTAAATCTGAACCTTTAACATCTGTTGTAGATGCTAATCTTCAATTAAGAAAAGATGAAGTAAAATCTCAAAATATAAGAGATCAAATTTTAAAAAATTCGCCTGACGAAAATAAGGACTTTTTTGTAGTACCTAAGGTTGTTGAATAATGTCAAATATTTTAGACTTCACATTAGTTGATTTAGTTGAAAGAATTAAAAAAAAGGATTTATCTTCTAAAGAAATTACAAAAACATATATAGAAAGATCTGAAAAATCAAAAAAGTTAAATACTTATATTACCGAAGATTTTGAAAGTGCGTTAAAAAAAGCAGATAATTTTGATAGCAAACCTGACTTTAATAAAAAACTCCCAGGCATACCAATTGCAGTTAAAGATTTATTTTGTACAAAAAACGTAAGAACAACAGCAGGCAGTAAAATTTTAGAAAATTTTATACCAACTTATGAGTCTACAGTAACAAATAATATTTGGAACGAAGGAGGTATTCTTTTAGGAAAACTTAATTGTGATGAGTTTGCGATGGGATCTTCTAATGAAACTAGTTTTTTTGGCAATGTACAAAGTCCCGTTGGAGAAAAGTTAGTTCCAGGTGGATCCTCTGGTGGATCAGCTTCTGCCTTAGCTGCAAAATTGACACCATCAACTATAGGTACTGATACGGGTGGCTCGATAAGGCAACCAGCATCATTTACCGGTATCGTAGGTTTAAAACCAACTTATGGTAGTTGCTCAAGATATGGAATAGTCGCTTTTGCATCATCACTTGATCAAGCTGGACCCATGACTCGTGATGTTAAAGATTGTGCTTTATTATTTAGTGTAATTAGTTCTTACGACAATAAAGACTCAACCTCAATAAACTTTAAAAGAGATGACTATTTTAAAAAATTAAACAAATCGATCAAAGGAAAAAAAATTGGCATACCAAAAGAATACAGAGTAGATGGAATGCCAAAAGAAATCGAAGATCTTTGGCAGAAGGGAATTAATATAGCAAAAGATGCTGGTGCTGAGATCCTTGATGTGTCTCTACCAAACACAAATTATGCCTTGCCCACTTATTATATTGTTGCCCCAGCTGAAGCATCATCAAATCTAGCAAGATATGATGGTGTGAAATATGGTTTTAGATCTGAAGGAGAGAACTTAATTGATATGTATGAAAAAACTAGATCTGAAGGTTTTGGAAATGAGGTTAAGAGAAGAATAATGATTGGTACTTATGTTTTGTCATCTGGATATTACGATGCTTACTATCTTAAAGCACAAAAAGTCAGAAGATTAATTAAAAATGATTTTGATGAAGTATATAAAAAAGTTGATGCAATTTTAACTCCATCAACACCAAGCTCAGCGTTTAAAATTGGCGAAAAAACAAATGATCCAGTATCAATGTATTTAAATGATATATTTACAGTTCCAATAAATCTAGCTGGTTTACCTGCAATATCTATTCCAGCAGGCCATGATCAAAAGGGTTATCCACTGGGGCTTCAAATTATCGGTAAAGCTTTTGATGAACAAAATATTCTTAATATTGCTTATTCTTTAGAACAAGAAATAAAGTTTAAAAATAAAATGAATGATTGGTGGATATAATGTCAAAAAAGCATTCTGACTATATAATTAAAAGAAACCAAAATAACTATGAAGTAATAATTGGTTTAGAAGTTCATGCTCAGGTTTCATCTGAATCAAAACTTTTTTCTAGTTCAGCAACAAAATTTGGCGCAGAACCAAATACTCAAGTCAGCCTAGTTGATGCTGCTTTTCCTGGAATGTTACCTGTAATTAATGAGTTTTGTATTAAACAAGCTGTAAAAACTGGATTAGGGTTAAAGGCTAAGATTAACAAAAGATCAATTTTCGATAGAAAAAATTATTTTTATGCTGATCTTCCACAAGGATATCAAATATCACAATATAAAGACCCAATCGTTGGTGAAGGCTCTGTAATACTCGATTTACCTTCAGGCGAAAAAATTATTGGTATTGAAAGGTTACATTTAGAACAAGATGCAGGAAAGAGTATTCATGATATTGACCCACAAAATACTTTAGTCGATTTAAATAGATCAGGTGTAGCTTTAATGGAAATTGTTAGTAAACCAGATCTTAGATCTCCAGATGAGGTTAATGCTTACATAAAAAAACTAAGATCAATCATGAGATATTTGGGTACTTGCGATGGCAATATGCAAGAAGGCTCTCTAAGAGCAGATGTTAATGTGTCTGTTAGAAAAAAAGGTGAGGAAAAATTAGGAACAAGATGTGAAATTAAAAATGTTAACTCAATAAAATTTATGCAAATGGCTATAGAATATGAAGCAAATCGCCAGGTTGACCTTATAGAGGAAGGCGCATCCATAGATCAAGAGACCAGATTATTTGATACAAAAAAAAACGAAACTAGATCAATGAGATCGAAAGAAGATGCACATGATTACAGATATTTTCCCGATCCAGATTTGCTACCATTAATGATAAGTGATGATCTTATAAATGATATAAAAAAAAATATACCGGAATTACCTGATGAAAAGAAAAAAAGATTTATAGATAAATTTAATTTATCTGCTTATGAAGCAAATATTCTAGTTTCAGATATTGAAACATCTAAATATTTTGAAGAAGTTATTAAAAATTCTGATGTAAAACTTTCAACAAATTGGATAACAGGTGAGTTATTTGCTTTACTAAATGATAAAAATCTTGAAATATCAAAAAGCCCAATTAGTGCAAAAAATTTATCAAAATTAATAAATTTAATAAAAGATGGTACTATCTCAGGAAAAATAGCCAAATCTGTTTTTGAAATAATGGCTGAAAAAGATCTAAATCCAATAGAAATAGTTGAAAAAAAAGGCCTTAAACAACTGAGTGATCCTAAAGAGATAGAACTTCTGATTGATAAAGTTATTAATGACAATCCAGATAAAGTTAATGAATACAAATCTGGTAAGGATAAATTATTTGGTTTTTTCGTTGGACAAGCAATGAAAGCTTCTAGTGGAAAGGCAAATCCTCAATTAATTAATGATATTTTAAAAAAAAAACTCAAATAAAATGAGTTCAAATATTAGCATCAATAATGAAATTGAGAACTATATTAATAGTCATTCCTTAAAACTAAATAAAATACAAAAAGAAATAATCTTATATAACGAAAGCTTGGGAAAAATTAAGAAAATGCAAATAGCAATATCTCAATGTCATTTTTTACATTTAATAATTAAAATTACAAAAATAAAAAAAATATTAGAAATTGGCACATTTACTGGCTTAAGTACTCTATCAATGTCACTCGCTTTACCTAATGATGGACGAATTACTGCTTTAGATAAAAACAATGAAACAAATAAAATTGCATTGAATTTTTTTAAGAAAGCAAAACAAGATGATAAAATCCAAACATTAATTGCACCAGCTTTAGAGAGTTTAAATTTTCTAAAGGAAAAAAAAGAAAAATTTGAACTTGTTTTTATTGATGCTGATAAAGAAAATTATAAAAATTATTATGAAGCTTCATTAGACTTAATTGATCAAAATGGCTTAATAATTACTGATAATGTTTTATGGCACGGTGATGTAATTGATGAAAAAAAAAATGATAAGTTAACATTAAGTATTAGAGAGTTTAATTCTTATATTAATAGTGATAAAAGAACTGAAAGTTTAATTATCCCATTAGGTGATGGGCTAAATGTTTGTAGGAAATTATAATGTATCATATTTTTGGTTTTTATAAATTTAAAAAATTAAAGAAACTTTCAAAATATAAAGAAGTACTAAATAATTTTTTTTTAAGAAAAAATATTAGAGGAACGTTAATAATTTCTTCTGAAGGAATTAACGGAACCATCTCTGGTAAAAAAAAAGATTTAAATTTAGCAATCTCAAAAATTCAAAAAACTTTTAATTTTACTAATTTTGATAACAAAAATGTCTCAATAAATACATTTCAGCCATTTCATAGATCTAAAATTAAAATTAAAAATGAAGTCGTTCCAATGGGTATTAAAATTAAAAATAGAAAAACAGTCGGTCATTTAAGTCCAAAAAAATGGAATCAATTAATATGTGATAAAAATACTATACTTATAGATGCTAGAAAACCTTTTGAAAATGAAGTTGGATCTTTTAAAAATTCTCTAAATCCCAATATTAAAAATTTTAGACAGTTTCCTAATTTTTTAAAAAAGCTTGATAAAAATAAATCGATAGCCATGTTTTGCACTGGTGGAATAAGATGTGAAAAAGCTTCAGTATTTTTAGAAAAAAAAGGTTTTAAAAATATTTACCAACTGAAAGGTGGAATAATAAACTACTTTAAAAATGTAGATAAAAGTGAAAGTCTATGGAAAGGAGAATGCTTTGTTTTTGATAATAGAATTAGCCTTAATCATAATTTAAAACCTGGCAGTTATTCAATGTGTAGTGGCTGCAGAAATCCAGTTTCAAAAAAAGATAAGAAATCAAAAAAGTATGAAGAAGGTGTTTCTTGTCCTAAATGTCATGACGCACTTACTAATACTCAAAAAGATAGATTTAGGATGCGACAAAAACAAATTAATGTTGCAAAAAAGACTGGGAACAGACATATCTTTCAAAAAGAGTATTAATTTCAAATTCACAAAGATGGACTTATTAAAAGATAATATACCTAAATTAGTTAAAAAACTTGCTATACCCGCAAGTGTAGGAACACTTTTTCAAACACTATATAATATTGTTGATACATTTTATGCTGGAAAAATTTCACCAGAAGCTTTATCAGCTTTAAGCAAATCTTTTCCAATATATTTTGTGATAATTGCTACTTGTATCGGAGTTACTGTAGCCGGAACATCTTTAATTGGTAACAGTATTGGTGAGAATGATAAAAAAAAAGTATTAAACTTTTTTACAAATACAATTTATTTTGGTGTTTTTATTTCTATTGTAATAACTTTTTTAGGTTTAAATCTCTCTGAAAATGTTTATCGATTAATGGGATCAACTGATGTTGTTACTACATTAGGATTAAAATATACTGATATAATTTTTTCTGGTTCTATATTATTTATTTTAGTAGTAGCTTTAAATTCACTTTTACATGCGGAAGGTGACACTAAAACCTATAGAAATATTTTAATTTTTTCTTTTTTCTTAAATATTATTTTAAATCCAATTTTAATATTTGGTTTTTTATTTATTCCACCTCTTGGTATCGCAGGTATTGGTATTGCGACAATAATTGCTCAGTTTATATCCTTTTTAATTATTCTTTATAAAGTTTTACAAAATAAAAGAGTAAAAACATTAACTAAAGAATATTTGTATCCAAAAATTAATTTTTTAATTGCTATTTTTTTTCAATCTATGCCAATTACAATAGCAATTTGTGGCTATTCAATAGCATCAGCAATTATATTTAAATATGTAGGAATGACAAGCGAGTATGCGACTGCGGGATATGGTGCAGCTACTAGAATAGAGCAAGTAGTTTTATTGCCAATACTTGGAATAAATACAGCAATAATTTCAATTATTGCTCAGAATTTTGGTGCAAGAAATTATATTAGAATTAAAGAAACTTATTTTACAGCTATAAAATATTCTTTTTTTATAATGGTAGTATCAGGAATTTTAATTTTTTTAACATCTGCAGTAATTCCAAAGTTTTTTTCAGACGATCTTCAAGTGATTGAATATGGCAAAAGATATTTAAAAATATCTGCTTTTGTTTTGCCTGCTTATCCATTTTTCTTTTTAACAAACGGATTTTTCATGGCTCTTAAAAAATCTGAAAACGCTATGATTAATAATATAGCAAGAAATGTTATTGTTCCTATAATTGTATTTTATTTAGCAGATTATTTAAGTGCCGATTACGATAGTTTTTTTTGGTTATGGGTAATATTTCAATGGTTTGTATCTATAATATTATTAATTATTGTAAATTATTATATCAAAAACAAATTAGAAAAATCTCGAGCTATCATTTAACCACGACCATAAATGATTTGAAAAAGATCTTCTAACAAATAAATTTAAGTTATTTAAATCTTTATTGTGTAGAATTACATCAATATGATTAATTAACGTTTGTGTTACAGCATTTTTAGAATTTTTAAAATTATTAAAATTGAACGGACATCCAGTTGATAGTAAATCAAAAGTATTTTTACCATTTACATTCAACATTATCCAATGGTCTGTAACATTTGCAATTGATCCAATTTTACTTTTGGATACTTCGTTAAAAAGTTTTTCCTCTAAAAGAGTTGTATTTTTTAAATCTATTTTATCATTTGAATAAAGCAACCATTCATCTGGACTTAGCCAAAGAATATTAAATTTTTCATTACCGGATGAAGTGTTTGGATCTGATGGAGGTATTATTGAAAGTTCCTTTCCAATTTTAGTTATAAAATCTCTTTTTTTTCCTCTTAAATTTAACTTTAATGTAGGCTCAACTTCTGAAATTTTAATTTCAGAATACTCTTTTTGATCTTTGATAGGCGAATTGTAATTAAGCATTTAACCTCTTGTTATCTTTATCTAAAAAAACAGAGTCAGTTATTGTGACGTTTATAGTTTTGTTTTTCATGGGCACAAACATTTTATGACCTTTTAAGTTTTTACCGTTTTTTACAACAGCTAAGGCAATAGATTTATTTAAATTTGGGCTAAAGTAACTAGAGGTTACATGTCCTAACATTTCAACTGGTTTTTTATTTATTTCAGAAACTATTTGTGCGCCTTCCTCTAAAACTTCTTTTGGATCTTCTGTTATTAATCCTACTAACTGTTTTCTATCATCTCTAATTGTATCACTTCTGTACAAAGATCGTTTACCAATAAAATCATATTTCTTTTTGCTAATTATCCAATCCATCTGCAAATCAACTGGCGTCATTGTTCCATCGGTATCTTGACCTGTTATAATAAATCCTTTTTCAGCTCTGAGTAAATGCATCGTTTCAGTACCATATGGCGTAATATTAAACTCTTTGCCTGCTTCAAAGCATTTTTCCCAAACAGATTTTCCAAATGAAGATTGTATATTAATTTCATAACTATGTTCACCTGTAAAACTAATTCTCATTACTCTACACTTGATATTATTTATAGAGGCATTCTTAAAAGACATGTGTGGAAATTCTTTATCTGACAAGTCCAAATCAGGTATTACTTTTGTTAGAATTTTTTTTGAGTTAGGACCACAAATACTTATAGTAGCGAATTGATCTGTAACCGATGTTAAATAAACATCTAATTCTGGCCATTCTGTTTGCAGATAATCTTCTAGCTTAGAAAGAACATTTGCGGCTCCTCCGGTAGTCGTTGTCATTATGTAATGATTTTCTCCTAATCTTGTTGTAACTCCATCATCATAAACCATTCCATCCTCATTCAACATTAATCCATATCTACATTTTCCAATTTCTAATTTTGACCAAGCGTTTGTGTACACTCTATTTAAAAATTCTGAAGCATCGGTTCCTTGAATATCTATTTTTCCAAGTGTTGAGGCATCAAGCATTCCAGCACTATCTCTTGCTGCTTTACTTTCTCTTTGGACTGCATCATGCATGCTTTCATTTTTTTTAGGATAATACCAAGCTCTTTTCCACTGACCAACATTTTCAAATTCAGCTTTATTTTCTACATGCCAATCATGTATTGGTGTTTTTCTTGTAATATCAAAAAATTCTCCAACATTTCTTCCAACAATTGCTCCAAACGTTAATGGAGTGTAAGGAGGCCTGAATGTAGTTGTTCCCAATTCACCCATTTTTACTCCAGCGGTTTCAGCTATAATTCCTAGAGCATGCATATTGGATAATTTTCCTTGATCTGTAGCCATCCCAGTTGTTGTGTATCTTTTCACGTGTTCAATTGATTTAAAACCTTCTCTTAAAGCTAATTTTATATCATTTGCAGTAGAGTCGTTTTGGAAGTCTAAAAATTGTTTGGCTTTACTTAAAAGTTTATCAGATGGAAGCAACCAAATATTTTTTTTAGTTGTTTCTTTTGATGAAATAATTTCTAAATTTTCATAATCATTATTATCAACATTTAAAAATTTATTTGTTAAAGTAACTGAATTTTTTATTACATCATCAAGCTCAAAATCACCATTGCAAGATCCGATACTTATTTGATCTAACTCTGATTTATCTGGTAAAAAAACATTATCTTCATCTCTAAATTTAAGTTTGCCACCAGATTGAGTAAATAAATGTACACGTGGCGTCCAACCTCCAGAAATACCTAAACAATCGCATTGCTCTTTTATTTTTTCTCCTACAACAGCAGCACCATCATCTGTCAATTTCATAATCTCAATAGAATTAATTTTTTTATAACCATTTGTATTTACAATTGAAGATTTCCAATGAATTTTAATGCCTAATTCTTCTGCTTGCTTAACTATAATGGAATTAGTTTTATCTCTTATATCAATTACTGAATTAACATTTACACCACTATTATTTAAAGAGATTGCAGTTTCATAAGCTGAATCATTATTTGTAAATAAAGATATTTTCTGGCCACATTTAACTCCATAGTAATCTATGTATTTTTTGATAGACGATGAAAGCATAATCCCAGGTCTATCATTATTGTTAAAAATCAATGGTCTTTCCATCGCTCCTGTAGATATAATTACTTTTTTTGCCCTTATTTTCCAAAGTCTTTGACGAACTTTATCTTTTTTTTCATTAATATCTAAATGGTCTGTCAAATTTTCTCTAGCTAAAAGATAATTGTAGCTATGATAAGCAGCCAATGATGTTCTTGTTTTTATAGTTAAATTTTTAAGAGAATTTAAAGATTCAATTTCTTTTTTTAACCATTCGTTTGAATAAGTGTTATTTATTTTAAAACACTCATTTTGCTGAAAAAGAGTAGTGCCACCCAGATTAATTTTATCGTCAATTAATACTGTATTTAAATTATTTTTAGCTGCTGTTTTTGCGGCCATTATTCCAGATATACCTCCTCCAACAACCAAAACATCACAGTGTAAATATCTATGATCATAAATATCTTTGTCCGGTTTAGTAGGTGATTTACCTAAACCTGCAGATTTTCTTATAAAGTATTCATATAATTTCCAAAAATTAGCAGGCCACATGAAGGTTTTATAATAGAAAGCTGCCGGTATAAGAGGGGAGAAAAAATTGTTTATAGCGCCTATGTCAAAGTTAACACTTGGCCAACAATTTTGACTTGTCGCTTCTAAACCTTCGTATAATTCTATTTCAGTTACTCTTGTATTCGGTTCAGTCATTGAAGCATCACTTCCAACCTGAACTATTGCGTTAGGCTCCTCAGAACCACATGCCATTATTCCTCTTGGACGATGATATTTAAAGCTTCTTCCAACAAGATGTATATTATTTGCTAATAATGCTGAAGCTAAAGTATCACCTTTAAAACCATATAAAGTTTTGCCATCAAATTTAAAAGAAATTCTAGTTGTTTGATCAATAAACTTGTTATTTGTTATTCTTAAATCTTTGCTCATTATTTTATAGGAGGTTTTTCACCCATTTTGTATACAGCATGAATTTTATCGTTAGATGTATCCCTAACCATATTAAACCATTTTCTACATCCATGAGCATGACTCCATCTTTCGAACTGAATACCTTTAATATTTTTTCTCATAAATAGAAATTCAGCCCATTGATCATCACTTAATTCAGTAGGTTGTTTTGGTCTTACAATATGAGCTTCGCCACCAGCTGTAAATTCACTCTGGTCTCTTTCACCACAATAAGGACAATTAATTAGAAACATTAGTGTGCTACAGCAGCTGCTCCATGTTCATCAACTAGATCACCGCTTACAAATCTATTTATATTAAAATCAGCATTTAATTTGTGAGGTTCGTCATTTGCAATAGTGTGAGCAAACAAATCACCTGATCCTGGAGTTGCTTTAAATCCTCCTGTGCCCCATCCACAATTAAAATATAATCCTTTGATATGTGTTTTGCTTATTATTGGACTAGCGTCGGGACATATATCTACTATACCTCCCCATTGTCTTAACATTTTCATTCTACTAAAGATTGGGTAGAGTTCTAATATTGCCTTTAAAGTACCTTCAACAACATCATGACTTCCTCTTTGCGTATATGAAACATAAGCATCAGTTCCTGCACCAATAACTAATTCTCCTTTATCAGATTGGCTTACATAAGCATGAACAGCATTAGACATAACTACTGTATCTATAATTGGTTTAACTGGTTCAGATACTAAAGCTTGCAAAGGTTTACTTTCAAGAGGTAACTTTAAATCAACCATACTTGCAATAACACTAGAATGTCCTGCAGCAACTACTCCAATTTTTTTTGTTTTTATAAAACCTTTTGTTGTTTCTATACCTTCTACACTATTACCATTTCTTTTTATTCCTTTAAGTTCACAGTTTTGAATGATATCTACACCCATAGCATCAGCTCCACGAGCATAACCCCAGGCGACAGCATCATGTCTCGCTGTTCCAGCTCTTCTTTGCAAAGTTCCTCCTAAAACTGGATATCTAATATTAGGCGAAGTATTAATTATTGGACAAAATTTTTTTACTTCATCAGTATTCAACCAAACAGCATCAATACCATTTAATCTGTTAGCGTGTGTTCTTCTTTTTAAATCTCTTACATCTTGAAGATTATGTGCTAAGTTCATTACACCTCTTTGACTAAACATTACATTATAATTTAATTCTTGAGACAAACCTTCCCAAATTTTTAGAGCATGATCATATAATCCTGCGCTTGCATCCCATAAATAATTTGATCTTATTATAGTTGTATTTCTTCCAGTATTTCCTCCACCGATCCAACCTTTTTCAAGAACAGCAATATTTTTCATGTTGTGTTTTTTTGCTAAATAATAAGCAGTAGCCAATCCATGACCACCACCACCGATTATAATAGCTTCATATTCTTTTTTAGGCTCAGGATCTCTCCATGCTCTTTGCCAATTTTCGTGATAACTAAAAGCATTCTTTATAAGTGAAAATATAGAATATTTATTTTTCATAATTTGAGTGAAAATACTTGATTAATATTGAATATTCAATGATTTCAAGTTACACAGTAATCAACGGAAAGGTGGGTGAGCTGGTTTAAACCAACGGGTTGCTAACTCGTCGTGCGTCGTAAGATGTACCGAGGGTTCGAATCCCTCCCTTTCCGCCATTAATATAAAGGATCATTTTTAAAGAAATTTTTCATTCTAATTGGCTTCTTTTCAAGCATATACCTATATACATTGTAATTTTCCAAAACTCTTTGTACATA
This sequence comes from uncultured Pelagibacteraceae bacterium, assembly GCA_902588255.1. Classification (GTDB taxonomy): domain Bacteria; phylum Pseudomonadota; class Alphaproteobacteria; order Pelagibacterales; family Pelagibacteraceae; genus Pelagibacter. The sequence continues at coordinate 8,300 of CACIOK010000007.1, read as the reverse complement.
ATTTCTAGTTTCTCTAAATTTAATTAGCTCAATCCAGTTAACATAATCAATTTGTTTCTTTTGAGGATTTTTATTTATTTTTTTCCAATATTTTACTCTTTTAGGACCGGCATTATAAGCTGCTATGGCAAATGGATATGATCCCTCATATTCTAATATTAATCCAGCAATGTAGTGGGAGCCTAAATTAATGTTATATTCAGGATCAGATGTTAATCTTGATTTTACATAAGGAAGCTTTGCCTGTTTTGCAACAACTTTTGCTGTGTATGGCATTAATTGCATTAAACCTTTTGCACCCGCATGACTATGAGCTGTCATATCAAATTCGCTTTCTTGTCTAATAATGGATAAAATAAAAGGTGTTTCTGGAATTTTCCTACCGTTAATGTATTTTGGTGTACTAATTAGAGGATAATTAAAATTATTATGAAATCTTTTTTCATAAGATGCTAATTTAGCTATCTGTATAGCAAAATCATATCTCGAAATAGTAGTTGCTAATTCAGCTGCTAATATTTCGCTTCCCTGAGATATGTTGCTTGTTGCTAAATGTCTTAGTATATGTTTTGTATATTTATCTTTATCAAGTTCATCTAGCAGAAAAACAATTTTTACTAAATCACTTTGATAAAAACTTTTTTTGAAATTTTTATCAACATTTAATTGTTCTGGTAGTTCAAATGGTTCATTCGGATACAATTTTAAATATGCAAGTTGTCCATAATATGTCGAAAGGAATTTAGTTGCCTCTTGGTACCATTTATTTGCTAAATTTTTGTTAATTTTTTCATAAGATCTTCCTAACCAATAAGCTCCTCTTGATAAACTAATAGGGTATCCAACATTATTATAAAAATTTTCAAAATGATCTTTTGCTAAAATTGGATCGTTTAAAAAACTTAATGCAATCCATCCACTCATCCATTCAGCCGCTGCATATTCAGGTCCTTCTTTCATTGCATGTTTACTAGCAATCTTATAAGCAAGTTCATATTTTTTCTTATAAATAAGTGATCTTGATATTATTTCACGTTCCTTCCACCATTTGTCAGGCCTTACCATGTAATCTTCAGTATTTTTTATTTTAAGTAATATTTCTAAAGAACTATCGACACGTCCTCTTTTTCTTCTCCATTTTAACCTGTCATAATTAAGTCCTGCATCATTTTTTAACTTTGTAGGAACTTTAGCTATAGCGTTGTCTACACCGTATGATTTACTCATTAAAATTTGTCTTGCCGTATATAAAAGTTGATAATCTTTTGGTAAATATCTTAACATTCTTTTTAAATCCCAATGCTTATTTTCCCATGCTAAATAGTCGGCTCTTTTAATATAATCATCAACAGTAAGATATTTTTTAAATTTTTTTCTTAAAAATTTCATATCAGATCTACTTAGTTGCGCTGTTACCCAACCTTCTTTAATTAGCTTAATACCTGTATTTTCGTTTCCATTAATAATATAACTTTCACCTAATATTAATTTTCCAAAACCACTTAAAGGTTCTTTTGCATCAAACCAATTAATTATTTTTTTAGGAGATATTTTGTCCGTAGAAAGTTTGTGTTCAGCTAAATATTTTATTCTATTAATTCTAGGGTAGTTTTCATTTTTGCTTATAAATTCATTATAGTCATAAAATGATGCTGTATTACCTTTTGTTAGCAAGTGTCTCCATTGTATGAAATTGTATATTGATTTATCTTTTGCTTTTTTTGCAATTCTTAATGCTTTATCCCATTTTCTTTTTTCCATTTCTCGTATTGCATTTTTTGCTAAAATATAATCTTTTTGTCTAAAATATTTTGATTTTTCTTTAGATTTGATTTTTTCTTTTTTTACAATAAGAGGTTTACTTTTAGGTAATAAAATTCCAAAAGATTTTTTAACTTTTTCTACTTTTTCTTTTTTTTTAACTTTTTTAGATTCTTCCTTTACTTTTTGATCTTCAATTTTAGGCTTAGGTTTTGGCTTTAATATACCTTGAACTATTTTTTTTTTTATAACTTTGCTTTCTAATATTGGTTTTTTTAAAGGTATGATCTTAAGTGTTTCTGCACAAATATTAGTATTAAAAAATAATAAAAGTATTGTTAAATGTAATAATAAAAAAGCTTTATGTGGCATAAATTTTACTAAATGAATCTATAAATTATGTTATAAGTATTTATGTTTAAAGGATCAAATGTTGCATTAATCACCCCGTTTAAAAATAATCAACTAGATGTTGATTGTTATATCAATTTAATTCATTTTCATTTAAAAAATGGTACTAACGGCTTAGTTCCAGCTGGTACAACTGGAGAATCTCCTACACTAAGCCATAAAGAACATGAGCAAGTCATTGAGCTGTGCATTAAAGAGGCAAAAGGTAAAATTCCAGTTATAGCTGGCACTGGCTCAAATTCTACAGCTGAAGCAATAGCATTAACTAAGCATGCCGAGAAGGCTGGAGCGGACGGAGCATTAGTTGTTACACCTTATTATAACAAACCTACACAAGAAGGTCTGTATCAGCATTATAAAGCTATAAATGACAACACAAGCCTTCCCATTATAATTTATAATATCCCAAGTAGATGTGTGATTGATATGTCTGTAGATACAATGGCAAAATTATTTGAACTTAAAAATATTGTTGGCGTTAAAGACGCAACCGGTGATTTGAATAGACTAGATCAAACAATAAAAAAGTTAGGAACTGATTTTATCCAACTAACTGGAGAAGATGGTCTTGCATTTGAATTTAATAAAAGAGGTGGAGTAGGAATTATTTCTGTTACTGCAAATATTGCACCTAAGTTATGTTCAGATATGCAAAAATATTCTAAATCAAAATCTGATAATGAAATTAAAGAGGCAGAAAGAATAGATCAGTTATTACAGCCTTTACATAAATCTTTGTTTATAGAAAGTAACCCTGCTCCAGCTAAATATGCAGCAAAAATTTTAGGACTATGTGATGATGAAATTAGACTTCCTTTAGTTAAAATTAAAAAAGAAACACAAGAAAAAGTTAAACAAGCTTTATCATCAGCTAAACTTATTAGTTAATGAAAAAAAAAACCTCTCCTGGTTTAAAAATTATTTGTTTAAATAGAAAAGCGAACTTTAATTATTTTTTTGATACCATATATGAAGCTGGAATAGTGTTAAAGGGTTCGGAAATTAAATCTGTTAGAAATGGAAAAGCAAATATTGCAGACGCATATGCTATCGAAAAAGGTGGAGAAATTTTTTTAATTAATTCTCACATCTCATCATATAAACAAGCTAGTTACACAAACCATAATCCAATGAGTGAAAGAAAACTTTTGTTAAATAAAAAAGAAATAAATAAACTTATTGGTAAAATGCAAAGAGAAGGTTTTACTTTAATACCAACAAAAATGTATTTTAAAAAAGGAAAAGCAAAAGTTGAAATAGCTGTCGCTAAAGGTAAAAAACAGCATGATAAAAGACAAGCCATAAAACGTAGAGATTGGAACCGAGACAAGGCTAGATATGTTAGAAAAACAAGCTAAGTATGCTTTTATCGCTATAGGCTCTAATTTGGGAAATAAAAAACTTAATATAGAAAAAGCAAAATTTAAACTACAAGAAAAATTAATCAAAATAATTAAATCCTCCAGTGATTACGAAACCCTTTCTTGGCCCAATCCAAATAAACCAAAATTTATAAATGTAGTAATTAAAATAAAAACATTTTTTTCACCAATTGAGCTTTTAAATATATGTAATAAAGTTGAGATTGAGCTTGGCAGAAAAAGGTTTAAAAAAAATGAGCCAAGAACTTGTGATATTGATATTATAGATTATGACCAAAAAATTCTTAATATTAAACGGCCACTAAAACTAACAATTCCTCATCCTTTTATTGAGCATCGAAACTTTGTTTTATTGCCACTATTTGAAATAGCCCAAAACTGGAGACACCCTGTCACTAAAGTAAAAATTGGTAAATTAATTAGTTTTTTAAAAGAAGAAGACTTAAGATCTATTAAACAAATCTAAAATAATGATATAATAAACCATGCTTAAATCAGATGATTTAATAAATAAGGTTAAATCTTATAATAAATTTTTAAACCCAGAAACCTTGAGTAAGGCATATGACTTTGCTTTAAAGGCACACCAAACTCAAAAAAGAGATGAGGGTGTTCCATACATAAATCATCCAATAGCTGTTGCTAATATACTTACTGAACTAAAGCTTGATAGTGCCACGATAGCAACAGGTTTGTTACATGATACAATTGAAGACACTCATGCTACTTATGAAACAATAAAAGGCGAGTTTGGAAAAGAAGTTGCTGACCTTGTTGAAGGAGTTACAAAAATTTCTGTTTTTGAAAATCAAGCCTCAACTAACTCCAAAGCAGAAAATTTTAGAAAACTTATATTAGCTACATCAAAAGATATAAGAGTTTTATTGGTAAAGCTGGCGGATCGATTGCATAACATGAGAACTATTAATTTCATAAAATTAAAAGATAAACAAATAAGAATTGCCAAAGAAACCATGGAAATTTATTCGCCTCTGGCTGATAGAATGGGAATGCATAGAATAAGAGATGAATTGGAAGATTTATCTTTTGAGGTACTTAATTATGATGCGCGTAAATTAATTAAAAAAAGACTTGATGAAATTAAAGATAATAAAGTTAGTTCTTTTAATTCAATTTCGTTTCAGTTTAGCGATTTATTAAATCAACATCAACTTGAAGCTAAAATAATCGGCAGAGAAAAAACTCCTTTTTCAATATGGAGGAAAGTTCAAAAAAAAAGAGTTTCACTTGAACAAATAACAGACGTTATCGGTTTTAGGATAATTTTAGATAATATAGAAGATTGTTATAAAGCTCTGGGTATATTTCACAGAGAATACAATTGTATACCAGGTAAATTTAAAGATTATATTTCATCACCAAAAATAAATAAATATCAATCACTTCATACATCAATAATAGGTCCAAATAAAAGACCAATTGAAATTCAAATTAGAACTCAATCAATGCATGATTTTGCAGAAAGAGGTATAGCTTCGCATTGGAAATACAAGTCTTCAGAAAAATTTAATTCACTTACTTGGAAAGAGTATGATTGGTTAAAAGATTTAGTAGATATAATGGATAGAAATGAAAACCCTGAACATTTTTTTGAATATACCAAGTTACAAATGTTCCAAGAAAATGCTTTTTGTTTTACTCCGAAAGGCTCCGTTATTAAATTACCCAAAGATGCAACTCCTATTGATTTTGCCTATGCTGTACATACCAAAGTTGGCGATACTGCTATTGGCTGCGAAATAAATGGAAAAGAAAGTGATTTACAAAGTACTTTAAGAAATGGTGACATTGTAAATATTATCACTTCAAAAAATAAGTCTCCGTCTTTACATTGGCTGCCTTTAACAAAAACTGGCAAGGCAAGAGCCGCAATAAGAAAATATTGGCATAAAAAAGATAATATTAAAAATGATGAAAGAGTTAAAAAATATAATACTACCTTATGGATTTCGTTGCCTGACAAACCCGGAAAACTTGGTGAGATCTCAACTTTGATTGGTACACACAAGCTTAACATATCTAGTGTAGAAATGAAGGAAAAAACTAAAGATTATATAAACTTTAGATTTAATTTGACTATAAATGAACTGAAAAACTTTACAAATTTTATTAGTGAGTTAAAACAAAAACAGATTAAATTTAAAATCATAAGACACGAAAATAAAAGAAATGCTTTCACACAAAAAATCTTTAAATATTTTAAGAAAAACTAACGCTCTTCTTGATGGTCATTTTGTTCTATCATCTGGATTACATTCACCACAGTATATACAGTGTGCTAAACTTTTAAGTTTTCCGCATATAGCTAATAAAATTTGTATATCTTTAGCTAAGAAAATAAAAAAAAATTTTAAAAATATTGATTTAATTTTATCTCCAGCAATGGGAGGAATTATTATTGGTTATGAAATAGGCAAATTACTTAAAAAAGAAACGATTTTTTGTGAACGTGTTAAAGGTAAATTTTTATTAAGAAGAGGCTTTATTATAAAAAAAAATATGAAAGTAATAATAGTTGAAGACGTTATAACAACAGGAAAATCAAGTTTAGAGTGTGCAAAATTAATTGATAAATCAAAAGCTAAGCTGGTAGGCTTTGCAACTATAATTGATAGGTCAAATAAAAAAAATTTACGTATTAAAAAGAAAATAATATCACATATTAAAATTGAGGTACCAACTTATAGTAAAAAAAACTTGCCTAATTATTTAAAATTAAAACCTATTTCTTCTCCTGGTAGTAGGTTTATTAAATGATAAAATTAGGTATAAATATTGATCACGTAGCAACATTACGAAACGCTAGAGGAGAGATGCATCCCGATCCTTATCTTGCAGCAAAATTAGTAAATAAGTATGGTGCTGACTCTATAACAATACATTTAAGAGAAGATAGGCGTCATATTAGAGATGCAGATGTTGTAAAAATTTGTAAGGATAAAAAATTAACTGTAAATTTAGAAATGGCAGCAAATTTCAAAATGCTTAATATAGCTTTAAGAAATAAACCTGAATTTGTGTGCCTTGTTCCTGAAAAAAGAAAAGAAGTCACTACAGAAGGGGGTTTGAATTTAATCAAAAATAAATCAAAATTAATGAAAATAATACATATTTTAAATAAAGAAAAAATTAGAACTAGTCTTTTTATTGACCCCACAATAAACAATATTAAAATATCAAAAGAATTAAATTCAAATTGTATTGAACTACATACAGGTAAATTAGCTGGTTTAGTCAAACAAAAAAAAATATTTATCAATGAACTAAATAAAATTAAAAAATGTGCAAAATACGCTTTTAAAACTGGTCTAGAGGTTCATGCTGGACATGGAATGGATTATAAAACCGCTAAGATTTTAAATTCTATTAAGGAGATAAAAGAATTTAATATAGGACATTTTATTGTTGGAGAGTCTTTTTTTTATGGTATTAAAACCGTCATCAAAAAATTTAAAAAAATACTTAATAATTAATTATGAATTTATCTGGTATAGGAGTTGATATAATCGATAATTCAAGGATAAAAAAAATGATTAAAAATAAGGAATTTATAAAAAGAGTTTTTTCAAGTTATGAGATTATATATTCAAAAAAAATATCAAATAAGGCTTCTTTTTTTGCAAAAAGATTTGCTGCAAAGGAAGCTTTTTCAAAATCTTTAGGTACTGGATTTCGTAACAACTTAAGCTTTAAAGACATAATTATTAAAAATGATATGTCTGGAAAACCTTTTTTTTATATAACAAAGAAGATTAAATCCATAATTAAAAAAAAATTTAAAATAAAAAAATTTAATTTTTTTCTATCAATATCTGATGAAAAAAATTATTCAATAGCTTTCGTAATTTTTCAAAAATAGTTAAAATGAATAAAGATTTTATTATAGATAATTTAAAAACAATTTTTTATGCGTTAATAATCGCTATTCTAATTAGATCGCTTTTTCTTCAACCATTTTATATACCTTCATCGTCTATGGAACCAAATCTTTTAGTTGGTGATAGATTATTTGTTAGTAAATATTCTTATGGTTATAGCAAACATTCATTTCCATTTAGCCCCCCAATACTCAAAGATAGAATATTCAGCTCGAAACCAAATAGAGGTGATGTAATTGTATTTAAGACACCTTCAGATAATAGAACAGACTATATAAAACGTTTAATTGGACTTCCTGGTGACAATATCCAATTTATTGATGGTGATCTTTATGTGAATGATAATCAGATTTTAAAGACCTTAGTTAAAAAAGACGAACAGGTTTCATGTGGTGCTAAAAAAATGTCAGTTAATATTTTTGAGGAAAAACTTCCTAATAGAAAAAAATATGTAACATCATATCGAAAAAATTTAAGTTTTCAAAATTCTGATAAATTTACCGTTCCTTCAAATCACTATTTTTTTCTTGGAGATAATAGAGATTGTTCAAAGGATAGCCGTTTTTTAACAAGTGTTGGATACGTTCATCAAAACAATCTTGTCGGCAAAGCGCAGTTTATTTTTTTTTCATCTGATTATAGAATTGGTTATTTTATTGAGTTTTGGAAGTGGCATAAATCTATTAAATTTGATCGATTTTTCAAAAAAATTTTATAATGAATATAGATTTAAATAAGTTAGAAAAAACAATAAATTTAAAATTTAAAAACCAAAAAATTCTTAAACAATCACTAACACATAAAAGTTTCAACTCTTCTGAAAGTAACGAAAAATTAGAATTTCTTG
>CACIOK010000006.1 GCA_902588255.1 uncultured Pelagibacteraceae bacterium | reverse complement strand
ATGATATGATAAATTTCCAGCATTCCATTCATTTCCTAAAACTACATTTATTGGCTCATCAAATTCTAAATCCCATTTTTTTTGAACTTTCTGCGCAATCAATTTGCCAGGATAATCTGTTCTTTTATCTGTTTGATTCACTGAAATATAAAAATAAACAATTGGTGAGAGTAAAAATAAAAAAAAGAAAGCAATATAAAAATTTTTTATTTTTTTTAATTCTATTTGCTTTTGGAAAATATAAACTAACAAAGTACCAAAAAATAAGTAAAAGGGTGTCATCCACATAGTTCTTATTTTTACTCCTAAAACTAATGAAGTTAGAAACATCAAAAAAATTGGTAATAAATTAATAACAAGTAAAAAAAATAATTTCCTATCTGTGAATTTAAAATTAAACTTTAGTTTAGAAACCATAAATAAACTTAATATAAAAAATGGAATTAATATAATAATTTGCTTAAATAAAAAAATAATTGGATATTTAAAGTGATCAACAAAATTTGGTTCACTTAGTCCTGTTCTATGAACCCCATAACTAAATGTAATATAATCATTATGTATTAACCAAATTATATGAGGAATTAATAAAACAATAAAAACTATTAATGATATTATGTACTTATGATTATATTTTCTTTCTTTTTTTATGAAAATTAAATAAAAAAATAATAAATCAATAGAGACTAGCAAATAAATAAATAGATATTTGGATAAAAAACCAAATGCTGCAAAAATACCTAATAAAATGCAGTCTTTAATATCAATATTCTTTTTACTATAAAGTTTCCAAGAATAGTAAATAGTTAGTGTCCAAAATGGTAACTGACATACATTCACATTAAATTCTGGTGATGTAAAGTTATAAAAATAAATTGCCTCAAGAAGTAATACTGAAAACAATGAAAGATTTTGATTTCTTAAAAATTCATAAGAAATTATCCAAACAATAAAAAACGAGAATATTATAAAAATTTGACTTAAGAAATAATATGCCCAATCATTGCTACCAAAAATATAATAAAAAATTTCTACAAAAAATGCGCTAGCTGGGGGATGTTTATTAAATCCCCAGTCTAGATTACTTCCCCAGGCCAAGGCTTCAATAGTATCTAACGGTAAATTCTGATTTGATAATGTGGGAATCAATGTCCAGACAATTAAATGAATTGTTAAAAAGATATAGAATAACTTATTTATATTTGTTTTATAAATATTCATTTATCTAAATTTATACGAATTAACTTGTATTGACACCTTTTAATTGCCGAATATACTTCGGCACGTTAAAATTATAACATGGTTAAAATCTCTAAATCCTACATTCCAAAATTAACTGAAAAGTACATGTGTGAAAAGCATAAAGCTTATTTTAAGAAAAAACTAACTGAGTGGAAATCAGATATTATTAAAACGAATAACGAGGCTTTATATCATGGATCTCTAGATGATAATAGTGTATCGGCGGATATAGTTGACCAGGCAAGTTCCTATACAGATAAAAATGTTGAAATGAAAGCAATCAATAGACAAATTAAATTAATATCTAAAATTGATTCAGCGCTAAAAAAAATCAAAGATGGTACATATGGTTTTTGTGAAGAAACTGGAGAGCCAATAGGTATTAAGAGACTAATAGCAAGACCAGTGGCAACACTTTGTATTGCTGCTCAAGAAAAGCATGAGAAAAATGAAAAAGTTTACGCTGATAATTAAGGCTTGGGAATAACCGCCCCTTCATTCATTAAATCATACCCTTTAATAACAGCTTCACGTCCAGCAATTTCTAAATACCATCTAGTTAAATTTTTATAATTTTTAAGACCAATATCGTGCCATTCATGTCTAGCAATCCAAGGCCATGTTGCAATATCTGCAATTGTATAAGTTTCTCCAGCTAAAAATTTAGAAACTTTGAATCTTTCATCCAGCTCTTCGTAAAGTTTTTTAGTAATCTTAAAATATCTTTCTTCCCCGAATTTGCTTTTTCCTGGATTAAAATGATGAAATTGGTGATGTTGTCCAATTAAAGGACCGATTAGTCCCATCTGGGCCATCAGCCATTGATTAATTTTTGTTCTATTATTTTTTTCATAAAATTTATTACTTTTCTCTCCTAGATAAATAAGTATAGCACCAGACTCAAATATACTTTCTTCACTATCGTGATCAATAATTACAGGAATCTTGCTAAAGGGGCTTATTTTTTTAAACTCTGGTTTAAATTGTTCACCTTTGTATATATCGACTTTCGTTAGTTTATATTTGTAACCAATCTCCTCTAACATGATAGAAATTTTTTTACCGTTTGGTGTATCTGCGGTAAAAAGTTCAATCACTTTTAATCCCTAACCTTTTTTTAATATTTTTTGATGAAGTGGTAAATTCGAAACGATACTTTTCATTGGGTCTTGCTAATTTAAAACAAGCTCTAGCAGCTAATGCTCCCTCATGAAAACCTGATAAAATTAATTTTAACTTTCCAGGATAATTACAGATATCTCCTACCGCATAAATGCCTTTTTGATTGGTTTCGAATTTTTCAGTATCAACATTTATTGTTTTTTTATCTAAATTAAGCCCCCAATTAGCTATTGGACCAAGTTGCATTATTAAGCCAAAAAAACCTAAAACAAAATCAGTTTTAAGATTTTTTACCTCTTTATTGTCATGCTCTATATCAATACTTTCAACCTTTTCCGAGCCTTTAACATTTTTTAATTGATACTTAGTGTATAAATTTATCTTTTGGGCTTTTTTTAGTTCATTCATTTTGTCTACAGTTGATTGTGCTCCTCTAAATTCATCTCTTCTATGAATTAGATTTATTTTAGAGTTTTTTGATAACTCAATCGCCCAATCTAATGCACTATCTCCACCTCCAAAAATTGATACTGTCTTATCCTTAAAAATTGTTTTATCTTTTATTGAATAAAAAATTGATTTTTCCTCAAATTTTTCACATTCCTTAGGGCCAAATTTTCTTGGTTCAAATGATCCAACTCCACCGGCTATAATTATATTTGGAGTATTAAATAATGTTCCTTGATTAGTTTTTACTTCCCACTTACCGTTATTATTTTTTACTTCATCTACCCTTTCGTTTAAATGAAATTTAATATTAAAAGGTTTTAATTGTTTAATTAAACTATTTGTTAATTCTTCACCTGTACATTCTGGTATTGCTGGAATATCGTAAATTGGTTTATCAGGATATAGCTCAATACACTGACCGCCAATTTTATCAAGATTGTCAACTACTTCACAATCTAATCCAATTAACTTTAATTGATGAGCTGTAAAGAGTCCTGTGGGACCTGCTCCAATAATTAATGCATCAGTTTTTATCATTACATTTGTTTGGAAGGAAGTTGTACAATTAGTCCATCCAATTCATCGGTGACTGTTAATTGACAACTAAGTCTACTAAATTTATTTGGTTCAAATGCCATATCTAACATATCTTCTTCACCATCTTCTTTTTTTGGAAGTTTATTAAACCATTCTTCTTTGACATAAACATGGCAGGTAGCACACGCCATAGAACCTCCACAATCTGCATCAATACCAGGTATGTTATTTTGGATAGCTCCTTCCATTACTGTTAATCCATTTTGCACATTTATGCTGTGAGACTTACCATTATGCTCAATGTATGTAATTTTAGACATTAATTTATATATAGAGACAAAAAAAAATAGGGCAAGTAGTTAAACTTGCCCTATTTTAAAGTCTTAAAACTCTGAAGTATTATCTTCTGCCAGAGTTTGCAACAGCGCAAGACCAGATAATAACACCGAAAGCGATCTTATTAACAAAGTCTGCTAAGTTATAAATCACGTTAAGTGAGTTAGCGTCAATTCCACCTGTTAGGTAACCAAAAATGTAACCTAATGGGTAAATTGCCCAACCAACTGTAACGATCATTCTTAAAGCGCCAAATGCTGTAACAAGTGCTTTGTTTCCAGATTTAGAAACAGCTTTACCTGCTTCACCTGAAAAGATTTCATATAGAATATAAATCCATCCAGCCATACCGATAATGAAACCAAGCATTGCATTGATGAATCCAGCTTCTCCTAGATATCCACCTATTAACATCACTAAAGAACCAATAAAGATTCTCCAGAATATGCCGCTATCAACTTTTCTTACTGCTGAAAGAATTAAGTAAAATTCTATTAGCTGTAAAGGTACAGTAATTAACCAGTCAATGTATCTGTAAACAGTTGGTGAATCTCCCGTTTCAACCCAAACTGCTCTCATGTACATGTAATGGATAAATGCAATACCAGTTACTAATCCAGCTACGTTTACTGATTTTCTCCACTGAGTAGCCACATTGGCTTGCTCCATAAAGAAAAACGCTGTAGCTGCTAACATACCCATAGATATTAGCCAGAATGAAATACCTACAAAATCATCCGTAGCTAAAAAGGTAGTTGCTGCATTAGCTGCTGTAGATGCTCCAACTAGAGCAAATAAAGCTATTGCTAACGTTTTTAATGTCTTCATAAAAAACTCCCTCGTTAGTTAGTTTTTATTAGTTTAAATTTAAACTACGACTTCAACCTTTATAGTTAAAGTCAAAGTTGAGACTAATTATCAAATATAAATAGTTAATAGAAGCCTTTTTTATGGCTATTTTGTATTGATTTTACTAGCTTTTTAAAATTAAATACAATTTTATAGTTAATAAACGAATAAAATACCAAGAGAGAATCAATAAAATGTCTTCATCTTTTAAGCAGATTTATGACCAATCTATAAACAAACCAGAAGAATTCTGGCAAAATGTATCTGAGGATATTTTTTGGTTTAAAAAACCAACCCAGATATTGAATAAAGATAAGCCACCATTTTACAAATGGTTCTGTGATGGAATTACTAATACTTGCTACAACGCTCTAGATATACACATTGACCAAGGAAGAGGCGAAAGAATTGCGCTTATATATGATAGTCCTATCACTGGTAATAAAAAAAAGTTCACTTATAACGAACTAAAGGGAAAAGTTTCAAAGTTTGCAGGAGCTCTAAAAAATCAAGGCGTAAATAAAGGAGATAGGGTTATTATTTATATGCCAATGATACCTGAAGCGGTGATCGCTATGCTTGCTTGTGGAAGAATTGGGGCTATTCATTCAGTAGTTTTTGGTGGATTTGCCTCTAATGAGTTAGCAAGCCGTATAGACGACAGTAAATCAAAACTATTAGTCACAGCTTCTTGTGGATTTGAACCAGGTAGAACTGTTGAATACAAACCTTTGGTGGATCAAGCTTTAAAACTTGCTTCTCATAAGCCTGAAAAAATTATTCTTTATCAAAGAGAAGGTCATCATGTAAAGTTAAATGCTCCTAAAGAGATTAGTTGGGAGGAGTCACTAGCTAATGCTCAAGATGTAGACTGTGTTGAAATGAATTCAAATGACTTTGCATACATTTTATATACATCTGGTACCACAGGAATACCCAAGGGAATAGTAAGAGATATAGGTGGTCACATAGTTGCTCTTAAGTGGACTATGAAAAATATTTATAACATTGATAAAGATGACATTTGGTGGTCCGCAAGCGATATAGGTTGGATAGTTGGTCACTCATATATAGTTTATGCCCCATTATTTAAAGGATGCACAACTGTTCTATTTGAAGGTAAACCTGTAGGAACTCCTGACGCAGGAGCTTTTTGGAAAATAATTTCAGACTACAAAGTCAAATCATTATTTACTGCACCAACAGCTTTCAGGGCAATTAAAAAAGAAGACCCTGAAGGAAAATTTTTTTCAAAATACGATCTTAGCTCGTTTGAGTCTTTATTTCTTGCAGGTGAAAGAGCAGATCCTGACACTATTAAGTGGGCAGAAACACTCTTGAAAGTTCCAGTTATAGACCACTGGTGGCAGACAGAAACTAGCTGGGCAATAAGTTCTAACTGTACAGGAATAGAGATGCAAAAGACAAAATATGGATCAGCTTGTAAAGCGGTTCCAGGTTATGATGTAAAAATTTTAAAAAGTGATCACTCAATTGCTAAACCAAATGAGATGGGAGATATTGTTGTAAAACTTCCTTTGCCTCCAGGAACCTTTCCTACTTTATGGAATGCTGATGAAAGGTATAAAAAAACTTACATGACTAATTATGAGGGTTATTACCAAACTTACGATGCAGGACATATTGATGAAGATGGATATATCTGGATCATGTCAAGAACTGATGACATTATAAATGTAGCAGGTCATAGATTATCAACTGGAGCAATTGAAGAAGTTTTATCTGAACATCAATCTGTTGCTGAATGTGCTGTGTTAGGAATTGCAGATAAATTAAAAGGTCAATTACCAATTGGACTAGTAGTACTAAAAGCTGGTGTTACAAAAGATAATGAGACAATATCTAAAGAATGTATTCAAATGGTTAGAGATAAAATTGGACCCGTTGCAGCATTTAAAATTGTAATTGTTATTAAAAGATTGCCTAAAACAAGGTCGGGTAAAATTTTAAGAGGAACCATAAGAAAAATAGCGGATAAAGAAGATTACAAAATGCCTGCTACAATTGACGATCCTGCAATATTAAAAGAGATAGAAGAAGATCTTAGAAAAAATAATATTTTAAAATAGCATTGGTTTACCAGACGCTTGTCCTAATAATTGACCATTTTTCATTTTAATTTCACCATTAACAATCGTAACAACTGGTGTGCCTTTAAATTTATATCCATTAAAAGGAGACCAACTACACTTACTTTGAATGTTTTCATTTTTAATTTCTATAACTTTTTTTAAATCTATTATTGTAAAATCAGCATCAAAATTTTTTTTAATATATCCTTTATTTTTAATTCCAAAAATTTTAACAGGGTTTTCACATAAAAATTTTACTAATTGATCTAATTTTAGTTTACCATCATTTATGTGGTTAAGCATCACTGGTAGTAAAGTTTGCACACCCGGCATGCCTGATGGGGAATTAGGGTACTCTTTATCCTTATTTACTTTTAAGTGTGGAGCATGATCTGATCCAATAGTATCATTATAATTATTTTTTACTGCGTACCATAATCGATCATAATGAGATTTATCTCTGATGGGCGGATTCATTTGTGCGTAAGTTCCAAGTTTTTGGTAACAGTCTGGTGAATATATTGTTAAATGTTGAGGAGTAATTTCAAAAGTAATATTACCTTTATTCTGAGATAAAAAATCTACCTCTTCTTTAGTTGTCACATGAAGTATATGCGCTTTTTTATTTAGACGTTTTGCAATTTTAACTATTCTTCTTGTTGAGGACATCGCAGACTCTACATTTCGCCAAATTGGATGGCTAAGAACATTTCCATTTTCTCTTAATTTTTTTCTCTGATTAAGAATATCTTCATCCTCAGAATGTACTGCAACTACTTTAGATGTATGCTCAAAAACTTTTTCTATATCCTCTTCCTTGTGTACAAGTAAATTACCAGTTGATGATCCTGCAAATAATTTTACTCCGCAACATCCTTCTAAATTTTTAAGTTTTGATAACTCAGACTGATTAGTGGGAGTTGCGCCGAAATAGAAGGCATAGTTACAAAACATTCTATCTTTTGCTAAATTTAATTTTTTTTGGAACTCCTCCTCATTTGCAGTTGGCGGATTCGTATTTGGCATTTCAAACACGCCTGTTATTCCTCCTACTACTGCAGCTTTACTTCCACTATTAAGATCTTCTGTGTCTGTAGAGCCTGGTTCTCTAAAATGTACTTGGGTATCAATACATCCTGGTAAAACAATTAGCTCATTTGCATCCAAAATATCTTTTGATGATTCTTCAATAGAGTCTTCTATTTGCGCAATTTTTCCATCTACTATTCCAATTTCTTTTTTTTCGAGTTTTCCATCGATAAAACAATCACCGTTTTTAATTATAAGGTCTAACATTTTTAAAAAAAGTTATTATATTATAAAGTATGATCAATCAATTATGAATAATAATATTTATACATTAGAAGATAGAGGAATAATTTATATTCACGGGGAAGATGTTTTAGAATATCTACAAAATATAATTACTAACGATATTACCAAAGTAACAGATAGTATGAGTTGCTTTGCTTCTTTGCTCACACCCCAGGGTAAATATCTTTTTGATTTTATAATTGTAAAACATAAAAAAGGTTATTTCTTTGATTGTGAAAGAAAACAAATAGACCAACTTTATAAACAACTACACGTTTATAAATTAAGGTCTAAAGTAGAAATTTTAAACCTAAGTAATGAGTTTGTAGTAGCTGCAATAAGTAAGGAAAAGTTTTTATCTTTTAAAAATATTAAAGAAGAAAGTGGTTTTACAACAAAATATAGAGAAGACCCAATAGTTTTAGATCCAAGAAATAAAGAGTTGGGAGGAAGACTTATAATTAATTTAGAAAAGCTTTATCTTTCAATCAAAAAATTAGAGCTAAGTCCTGCCGCTAGCAAAGATTACTATGATTTCAGTTTTAGATTGGGTGTTTCACAGTTAAATACTGATAAATTACAAAACAAACTTTTTGGAATTGAGTGTAATTTTGAAGAACTAAACGGAATAGATTTTAAAAAAGGTTGTTATGTGGGACAAGAAAATACAGCAAGAATTAAACTAAAAAATAAACTTTCAAAGAAATTATTACCAATAAAAGTACTAGACGGGGTAATAAAAATTGATGACCAAGTATCAATTAACAAAAAAGATCTAGGTAAGATATTAATTAGCGAAAAATATCCTTTTGGACTGATTAAATTTAAAGATGAAAATTTTGATTTTGATAAAAAATTAAACTGTGGTTCTGCATTAATAAAGGTTTTAAAACCAGATTGGTTAAAATAAATTAGAAATGGTGCGGCCAGAGAGACTCGAACTCTCATAGGCTAGGCCCACACGGCCCTCAACCGTGCCTGTCTACCAATTTCAGCATGGCCGCTCATGCGTCAGAATAATTGAATGACATTTATGTTGCAAGTTGATAGATTTAAATATGGAGTTTACTGCTGAAATAAGAAAAGCAACAGAACCAATTTATCAAAAAATTTCAAAGGCTGTTCCTGAGATTGAATGGTCAAGTCATGCCCCTTATATTTATGCAATCAATAAATTAAAAAAAGAGAAGAACGCAGTTATACTTGCTCACAATTATCAAACTCCAGAAATATATCATGGGATATCAGATTTTTCAGCTGACTCACTTGCTTTAGCTGTTGAAGCAGCAAAAACAAAAGCAGATATTATTGTTATGTGTGGTGTCCACTTCATGGCGGAAACTGCAAAGCTTATGAGTCCAAATAAAAAAGTTTTACTTCCAGATATGAGTGCAGGTTGTTCATTGTCGTCTTCTATTACAGGTGAAGATGTAAGAAATTTGAAAAAAAAATATCCAGGTGTGCCTGTTGTGTCTTATGTTAACACTTCAGCAGATGTAAAATCTGAGACTGATGTTTGCTGTACTTCAGCAAATGCTGTTAAAATAGTAAATTCACTTGGTGTTAAAAAAGTAATTTTTTTACCCGATGACTACTTGGCAAAATATGTAGCTTCTCAAACAGATGTTGAAATAATATCTTGGAAAGGAACATGTGAAGTCCATGAACAATTTAACGATCAAGAAATAAATGAAATTAGAAAAAATAATCCAGGAATTAAAGTAATAGCACATCCCGAGTGTCCTCCTGATGTTATAAATGCAAGTGATTTTACTGGATCCACTAGTGGAATGATAAAATATGTAAAAGATAATCAGCCAGAAAAAGTTATGATGGTTACGGAGTGTTCGATGAGCGACAATGTCCAAGTTGATAACCCAAATGTTAAATTTATAAGACCATGCAACTTATGTCCTCATATGAAAAAAATTACTCTACCAAAAATTTTAGACTGCCTACAAAATGAAACTAACGAAATTTTAATGGATGAAGTAACTATTGAGAAAGCAAAAAAATCAGTAGAAAGAATGACAAAAATAGGCAGATAAATTCTGTGTCAAAAATAAATCTAAGTAAAAATTTTATACGAGGCATTTGCAAATCAGCTTTAAATGAAGATCTTTATCCTTCAGGAGATATTTCTTCAAATCTTTTAAAAAATAATGTTAAAAAAAAGGTAAAATTAATTTCCAATCAATCTGGAATAATAGGCGGATTAGAGTTTGCTAAACAAACATTTAAATTAATAGATAAAAAAATCAGAATTAATTTAAAAAAAAAAGAAGGATCTAAAATTAAAAAAGGTGATCTAATTGCTACAATAGAGGGTAATATAAAACACATATTAACCGGAGAAAGAATTGCATTAAATTTCTTATCTCACATATCAGGTATTGCTACCACAACTGATCACTTTGTAAAAAAAGTAGGAAAAAAAAGTAAAATTTGTTGTACAAGGAAAACAATACCAAATCTAAGAGTAATTCAAAAATATGCAGTAAAATTAGGAGGTGGAATTAATCACAGATTTAATTTAAGTGACGAATATTTGATAAAAGATAACCATGTTGCAAGCTTAGATATAAAAAAATTAATTCAATTAGCTATAAAGAAAAAAAAGGGTAAAAAAATTACAGTTGAAATAGATAATCTTAGTCAATTAAAAAAGGTAATTGGTTTAGAATTTGACCGAGTATTGTTTGATAATATGAGTCCTAAAATTTTAAGAAAAGGTGTAAAGCTATCAAAAAAATTTTATGAAACAGAAGCCTCAGGAGGTATTACATTAAAAAATGTAAAAAAAATTGCTAGCACAGGTGTTGAAAGAATTTCCATTGGATCTCTAACGCATTCTTTTAATTCTATAGATTTAAAATTAGAAATTTAATTCTTTTTAATTTCAGCTTGAGCTGCTGATAATCTCGCAACAGGAACTCTATAAGGTGAACAAGAAACATAATCCAAACCTGTTTTAGAACAAAAATGAATACTTTTTGGATCTCCCCCATGCTCTCCACATATTCCTAGCTTAATTTTTTTATTTTGTTTCTTTCCTCTTAAAGTTGCAATTTCAATTAAATCTCCAACTCCTTCATCAATTGATATGAACGGATCTATGTCAAAAATCTTATTTTCTAGGTAATCACTTAAAAACTTTCCACTATCGTCTCTGCTTATTCCAAATGTTGTTTGGGTTAGATCGTTCGTTCCAAAACTAAAAAATTCTGCATGTTTTGCAATATCTTTTGCTTTTAAAGCTGCTCTTGGAAGTTCTATCATTGTACCTACTAGAAAGTTTATTTTAACTTTATTTTCATTTTGAACTTGTCTTGCTACTCTAATTACCAAATCTTTCATAATTTTTATTTCGGCCTCTGTAGAAACTAATGGAATCATTATTTCTGGCATAATAGGTTTTAATTTTTTTCTTTTACACTCAACAAGAGCTTCAAATATAGCTTTACATTGCATTTCATAAATCTCAGGAAAAGAAATTCCTAATCTGCATCCTCTATGTCCAAGCATTGGATTATGCTCATGGAGTTCGTCAGTTCTTGCTTTAACTTCTTCGGTTGATAAATTAAGTGATTTGGCTACATCATTTATTTCATTTTCACTTTTTGGTAAAAATTCGTGCAAAGGTGGGTCCAGTAACCTTACTGTAACTGGCAATCCATTCATTATTTTAAATATTTCAACAAAATCGTTCTTTTGGTGAGGTAACAACTTAGCTAGAGCTTTGTCTCTATCTTCTTTTGATTTTGATAATATCATTTGTCTGACCGAAAGAATTCTCTCTTCTTCAAAAAACATATGCTCTGTTCTACACAATCCAATACCTTCAGCACCAAATTCTCTAGCAATTTTGCTATCAAGTGGAGTTTCAGAATTTGTTCTAATTTTTAATTTTCTTGAACTATCTGCCCAGTTCAAAACTTTAGAAAAATCACTCGAAATCTCTGGTTTAATTGTTTTAACTTTTCCTAAAATTATTCTACCGGTTGATCCATCAATAGTAATTATATCACCTTCCTTAATTTCATAGTTTTTTGTCTTGAATAATTTATTTTTGTAATCAATTTCAATCTCGCTAGAACCTGATACGCAGGGTCTTCCCATTCCTCTTGCTACAACTGCTGCATGACTAGTCATTCCTCCTCTAGCAGTTAGAATTCCTTTTGCTGCATGCATTCCATGAATGTCGTCAGGAGAAGTTTCTATTCTTACTAAAATTGTATTTTGCATAACACCACTGAGTCTTTCTGCTTCATCTGATGAAAAAACTACTTTTCCACTCGCAGCTCCTGGTGATGCAGGTAGACCTTTGGCTATTACATTCAATTCACTTTTTTCATCTAAACTTGGATGCAAAAGAGTTTCTAAAGTATTAGGATCTATTCTTAAAATTGCTTGTTTTTTTGAAATTATTTTTTCTTTAACCATATCAACTGCTATCTTAACTGAAGATTTTGCTGTTCTTTTCCCTGATCTAGTTTGCAAAATCCAAAGCTTTTGATTTTCAACTGTAAACTCAACGTCCTGCATATCCTTGTAATATTTTTCTAAAATTTTTAAAATTTTCTTTAATTCTTTAAAAATTTTAGGCATTGTTTCTTCCATTGAGCTTTCTTTTGAGTTTGCGAGTTTTTTCGCTTTTTTAGTTATATACTGAGGAGTTCTTGTACCAGCAACTACATCCTCCCCTTGAGCATTAATTAGATACTCACCATAAATTTCATTTACTCCATCAGATGGATTTCGTGTAAATGCAACTCCTGTAGCACAATCATTACCCATGTTACCAAAAACCATTGATTGCACATTGACTGCTGTTCCCCAATCTGAAGGGATATGATTAAGCTTTCTATAAACTTTCGCTCTATTACTTTCCCAAGATAAAAATACGGCAGAAATAGCTCCAACTAATTGTTGATATACGTTTTGTGGAAATTCTTTTTTTGTTTTTTCTTTAACAATTTTTTTAAAATCATTAATTAAACCATCCCAATCATCAGCATCTAATTCTGTATCAAGAAGAACTCCTTTTGTAAGTTTGTAGTTTTCAATCAATTCTTCAAAATTGTAGTTTTCAACACCCAAAACAACATTTGAGTACATTTGAATAAATCTTCTATAGCTGTCTTTTGCAAATCTAATGTTAGAAGTCTTTTTTCCCAATGATAAAACTGTTTTATCATTTAAACCAAGATTTAAAATTGTATCCATCATGCCAGGCATAGATATTCTAGCTCCCGATCTCACCGATACCAGTAAAGGATTTTTTAAATCACCAAATTTCTTTCCAGATTCTTTCTCGACTTTTTTGAGTTCTTTTTCTATATTTTTAATTATTTTTGAATTAAGTTTTTTTTTATTCTTATAAAATAACTCACATACTTTTGTTGAAATTGTAAATCCAGATGGAACTGGTAGCCCCATTTTGCCCATTTGAGAAAGATTTGCGCCCTTTCCTCCTAAAAGGTTTTTAGGATTCTTTATTTTTGTTATTTCCTTTGATTTAAAATTTAAAATTAATTTGGTCACTAAGTAGTTTCAATATTTGAAAAATTTATATAATTGTCAAATGTTTTACATAACATTTGTAAAAGTTCCAATCGATTTTTTTTTATACTCTGATCTTCATCGTTAACAATCACATTATCGAAAAATTCATTAATAATTAATTTAGCATCAGCTAGGTTTCCAAGAGTTACCTGGTAATCCTCATCTTTATTAATACTTGTAAAGTATTTTCTTAATTCATGTATTTTTTTATATAAATTTTTTTCATAATCATTTTTAAAAATTCCAGGATCAGTAGTATTTGAAAGATCTAATTCTTTATTTTTAAGTTCATTTTCCAAGATATTTGAAGCTCTTTTATAGCTTTCAATTATATCTTTTCCAAAACTATTAATAATAAATTTATTTAAAGCTATTGCCTTATTATAAATTTTTGACGCATTATCTATTGAAAAGGAATTTATACTTGCTTCAATAATATCATAACGAATATCTTTTTCTTTCATATAAAACTTTAATCTATCAACCAAAAATAAAGATAAATCCTTTTGAACATTATCATTCTTAAACTTAAATCCTTGATCTTTATAAAGTGATATTGAATAATTTATTAAATCACTTAATTTAAATTCTTTTTTATTTTCTAATAGTAGCCTGATAATTCCTAATGCTGATCTTCTCAATGCATAAGGATCTTTTGAGCTAGTAGGTTTTTGATTAATTCCAAAAAAACCAACAAGAGTATCTAACTTATCAGTTAAAGCTAAAGTAATACTAAAAGGTTTCTTTGGAACTCTGCTATCTAATCCTGTGGGTAAATAATGTTCGCTTATTGCTAAAGAAATATCTTTATCAAATCCTTGGGAGCTTGCGAAATATCCCCCCATTATTCCTTGAAGCTCAGGAAATTCATTAACAATATCTGAAATTAAATCTATTTTACATATAGATGTTGAAAGTTCTACTTTATCTTTACTTATGAGCATTTCGTCTGAAATCATACCGCCAAGCTTTCTCATTCTTTGAACTTTATCAAAATAAGACCCCAGTCCTTCAAAATAACTGATCAATTTTAATTTTGATATTTGTTTAATTAAATTTTGAGATTTATTTTTTTCCCAAAAAAAACTAGCATCATTTAATCTTGCGTCTACAACTCTTTCATTTCCTAATTTTACAAAACCTTTTGGGTCTTTGCTGTTTGCTACAACAAAAAATTCGTTAGTAATATTTTCTTTTTGATCAAAAGTGTGAAAATACTTTTGATGATGCTGCATTGTAATAATAAGAATCTCTTTGGGTATTTTCAAAAATTTTTTATCAAATTTACAAATTAGAATATTTGGTTGATCCACTAAATTGACCACTTCATTTAAAAGTTTAGCATTAATATCAAGCTTAAGATTTTTTCTTTCTGAAATTTTATTTAATGAATTTTCAATTAATTTCTTTCTAGAATTTTGATCAATAATAGTACCTATTTTTTTAAAATAACTCTGATAGCTTTTAAAATTCTTAAAAACTCCCTTTTTTTCTTCAAACTCTTTATCGAGAAATGTAGCATTTGAGCTTTCTAAATGATGAAATTTAAATTTTAAGCTTTTATTATCAAAAACGCATAAAATTGATTTTAAAGGTCTTCCCCATTCCATGTCATAATCTGCCCATTTCATCGATTTTTTCCACGACAATCTATCTAAAATTAAAGGAATGTTTTTTTCCAATAAATCAAAAGTTTTTAGAGTTTTTTCTTCTTTTTTAAAAAAATAAAATTCCCCTTTTTCAGTTTTTTTTTTAAAAATTTTATTTTCAGTTATTTTATTTGATCTTAAAAATCCTTCTAAAGCTTTTTCTGGAGCATTTATGTTTGGACCTCTAATTTCTTCAGATTTTTCTTTTATTTCTTTATCTAAACCTTCAAATAAAACTATTAGTCTATTAGGTGTTGAGTAAGAAGCTGATTTTTTAAATTTTAATTTTTTTTCCTCAAATAATTTTTGAAAACTTTGCAAAAAAGATTCTCTTGCATTTTTTTGTAAGTTTGGAGGTATTTCTTCACTAAAAAATTCTAAAAAAAATTCTGCCATTTTTATTGTTGACTACTTACCCAAATTTCAGCAACACCTTTGGTTATATCTCTTATTCTTCCGATATATTCTGCTCTTTGAGCAACACTTATTACACCTCTGGCATCTAAAATATTAAAAATATGGCTGGCTTTTAGACATTGATCATAAGCTGGCAAAGATACTTTTTTTTCTACCAAAGATTTAGCTTCTGATTCTAACATATCAAAAATCTTAAATAAATTTTCAGTATTTGCATGTTCAAAATTATATGCAGAAAATTCCCTTTCAGCTTGATGAAATACTTCTCTATATTGAATTCCTTCATTGTTCCACAAAAGATCAAACACATTTTTTTTTTGCTGAGTAAACATACAGATTCTTTCAAGACCATAGGTTAATTCAACAGAAACTGGCTTGCATTCCATACCTGCCATTTGTTGAAAATAAGTAAATTGTGTAATTTCCATTCCATCACACCAAACTTCCCACCCTAGCCCTGCAGCTCCAAGGGTTGGACTTTCCCAGTCGTCCTCAACAAATCTAATATCATGATCTTTGTGGCTTATACCAATAACATTTAAGCTATTTAAATAAAGTTTTTTTATTTCTTTTGGAGATGGCTTTATTAAAACTTGAAATTGATAATAATGTTGTAATCTATTTGGATTATCTCCATACCTTCCGTCACTTGGTCTTCTTGATGGTTGAACATATGCAACTTTCCAAGGTTTAGGTCCTAATGATCTTAGAGTAGTTGCGGGATGAAATGTTCCAGCTCCAACTTCCATATCGTAAGGTTGTACAATAACACAACCATGTTTGCTCCAATATTTCTGTAAATTCAAGATTGTATCTTGAAAAGATTGAAATGTAGGTTTATTTTTTTTCTTTATCTTTTTTATTTTTTTTGGCATCTATAAACCAAATTTTTGCCACAAGGCTCTTTCTTCTATAACGCTAGCTATATTATCAATTTGATTATCTATTGAAGATGAAAGTTTTTTTGCTATAAAACTTTTTTGCTTCTCTAGTTTTTTAATGACTATGTCTTCGCCAAATTTTTCTCTTAAAATTTGTTCTGCATTACCAATACCATCTATTAATCCTAATTTCATTGATGCGGTCCCTGACCAAAATTCTCCTGTAAAAGTATTATTTTTTTCAGGATCTTTAAGTTTTGATCCTCTACTTTTTTTTACAACTTCAATAAAATCTGAATGAAGCTCTAGTTGTAATTTTTTTATTCTTTCAATATCTTCTTCTTTTTCTTCTTTAAAAGGATCTAAAGTGCTTTTATTTTTTCCAGCAGTGTAAACCCTTCTTTGAATACCAATTTTTTTGATAGCATCTTGAAAACCAAATGAAGCTGAAATAACTCCAATTGAACCTACTATAGAACTTGAATTTGCATATATTTCATCTCCAGCACACGCTATTAAGTATCCACCTGATGCCGCAACATCTTCAGCAAAAACTATAACTTTTTTATTATTTTTTTTAGCCAACTGTCTTATATAATCATGAATTAAATGAGATTGGACAGGCGAACCGCCTGGAGAATTAATTGATATTGCTATGTTTTCTGACTTCTTAAATGAAAAAGCTTTTTTTATAATTTCTTGCTGACCTGAAAAATCAATACCTTGTTTAAATCTGCCAGCAGATCCGATAACACCAGACATTCTTATATGTGGAATAATTTTTTTTTTTTTAAAAAAAGAAAACATAAATAATGCTTACAGAATTTTTGATTCAATATAAAGTCTCCTTATAGTTGTAGTTTAGGGTGCGTCAATTGATAAGTATAATATTGTGACAATTGTACTAACTTATTCTTATGGGAACCGTTGTTCAGTTAAAGAATCGAATAAATAATTCATATTCGGAACTTAAAAGTTCTGTTGAAGATAAGCTAATTCTAGTTGAGGAAAAGATTAAAGCAAAATTAACAAGTAAAGTAGAGCTAGTTGATGAAATGACAAATTACCATCTTAGAACTGGTGGTAAAAGATTGAGAGCGTTACTTACTTTGGGCAGCTCTAAACTATGTGGATACTCTTTAGGTTCTAGAGATGTTAATCTTGCAGCTTGTGTAGAGCTCATACATGCTGCAACTTTAATGCATGACGACGTTATAGATAATGGTGAAGTTAGAAGGGGAAAAAAAACTTTAAATAATATTTGGGGAAATAAATCTTCAATTTTAGTTGGGGACTATCTATTAAGCAGATGTTTTGAAATGATGGTAGAGGATGGTAGTCTTGAGGTTTTAAAACTTCTTTCTTCAACTTCGGCAGAAATATCACAAGGAGAAGTATTGCAACTACAACATCAGGGAGAAGTTGATATGTTGGAAGAAACTTATCTTAAAATAATATCCGCTAAAACAGCTTCATTGTTTGCTGCAGCAACAAAAGTAGGATCTATATTAGCAAATAAAGAAAATAAAATTAAAGATGCTTTAGAATTTTATGGAAAAAATCTTGGATTAACTTTTCAGATAGCAGATGATACTTTAGATTATAATTCTGAACTAAAATTATTTGGAAAAGAAATTGGAAATGATTTTTTTGAGGGTAAAGTAACTTTGCCAATAATTTTACTTTATCAGAAATCAAAAAATAACGAAAAAAAAGAATTGAAAGATTTATTTAAAAAAAAAGATAGATCAGTAGAAGATTTAAAGAATGTTTTGTTTATGATTAAAAAATATAATATAATTTTTGAATGTTATAGCAAAGCAGAACATTTTATAAACCTTGCTTCAAATTCGCTAAGCATATTTGAACAATCTAAAGAAAAAGATATACTACAAGGATTAACATCTTTTAGTTTAGAAAGAACTTTCTAAGGGCTTAATAAATACTTTTGCCAATTTCTTGAATTAATTTTAATATATTTTAATCTTTGGTGAATTCTGTTTTCTCCATCAAGCCAAAATTCTATATTGTCTGGATTTAGACACCATCCAGACCAATGTTTTGGTCTTGGAACATTATTTTCATCAGGATATTTTTTTTTATATTTTTCAATTGATTCATATAATTCGTCTCTAGTTTTTAAAATCGAACTTTGTTCAGATGCCCAAGCACCAATTTTACTACCATACGATCTTGAATTATAATACAAATCAGCTTCTTTATCTGGCACGCTTAATATTTTTCCACTAATCCTTATTTGTCTTAAAAGACTTTTCCAATGGAAGCATAATGAAGCATTTGGATTTTCTTTTAAGTCAATACTCTTTTTGCTGTTAAAATTTGTATAAAATACAAAACCATTTTCACTGAAACTTTTCAATAAAACCATCCTTACTGATGGAATTCCTGTTTTATCAGCTGTTGAAAGGGCCAAGGCATTTGGGTCATTAATTTCTGTTTTTTTTGCTTCTTCAAACCATTCTTCAAAGAGTTTTAACGGATCATCAAGATCCGTAAAGCATTTATCTAGGCCAAGAGAATTTTTTTGATTCATAATTTCAACAAAATAACTTATATAATATATTTAATGTCATTTAATACTTTTGGAAAGATATTTCGTTTTACAACTTGGGGTGAATCTCATGGACCCGCAATAGGATGCGTGGTTGATGGCTGCCCTCCAAATATAAGTATTAAGGAAAGAGATATTCAAGTTGAACTTAATAAGAGAAAACCAGGGCAATCAAAATTTACAACACAAAGAAAAGAGGATGACAATGTAAATATTCTTTCAGGTGTGTTTGAAGGAAAAACTACAGGAACTCCTATTTCCATGATTATTTATAATAAAGATATGAGATCAAGAGACTATGAAACAATAAAAAATAAATTTAGACCTGGTCACGCAGATTTTACATATTTTAAGAAATATGGAATTAGAGATTATCGAGGTGGAGGAAGACAATCTGCTAGAGAAACTGCTGCAAGAGTTGCAGCTGGCGCAATAGCAAAAAAAGTGTTGGAAAATAAAATTGGAAAAAAATATAAAGTTACTGGAGCGGTCACACAATTAGGAATACTTGGCTGTGATACAAAAAAATGGAATGATAAATTTATTTTAAAAAATCCATTTTTCTGTCCCGATAAATCAATCGTAAAACTTTGGGAAAAATATTTATTAAGTATAAGAAAAGCAGGATCATCGTGTGGGGCAATAATAGAAGTGAGAGCAAGAGGGGTACCTATTGGTTTGGGTGCACCAATATATTCAAAACTAGATATGGATTTGGCTTCTGCAATGATGAGTATCAATGCAGTTAAAGGAGTAAATATAGGATCTGGAATGAATTCCGCACAATTAACTGGAGAGCAAAATTCTGATGAAATATCTCAAAAAAAAAGTAAAACAAATTTTAAATCAAATAATGCTGGAGGAATTCTGGGTGGTATATCATCAGGACAAGATATAATTGTGTCGTTTGCAGTAAAACCAACATCTTCAATTCTTTCTTCTAGAAAAACTATAGATAAATTTGGAAAAAATACTTCAATATCTGTTAAAGGAAGACATGATCCTTGTGTGGGTATAAGAGCTGTTCCAATAGGAGAAGCTATGATGCATTGTGTTTTATTAGATCACTATTTGATGAATAGTGCGCAATGTAAAATTTAATTAGTTTTCTTTATTATTATTTTTGAATTAAGAGTATCTAATACTTTGTTTTCAATACTATCTGCATCTAAACCAGCATACTTATACATTAAATTAGGCTTATCATGATCAATAAATCTATCAGGTAAAATCATTGATCTAAATTTTAAATTATTATCTAATAAACTTTTATCTGATAAAAATTGTCCAACATGAGAACCAAATCCTCCAATCGAACCTTCTTCAATTGAAATTAATATTTCATGATCAGTTGCTAATTGCCAAATTAAATTTTGATCTAAAGGTTTTGCAAATCTAGCATCTATAATTGTAGGATTTATTCCTTTTTTTAAAAGATTTTCTTTGGCAATGAGACATTCGCTTAGTCTTGCACCAAAATTAAGTATAGCAACTTTTTTACCTTCTGTAATTATCCTTCCTTTTCCAATTTCTAATTTTTCGTCAATAGATGGTAAATCCACACCAATTCCATTTCCTCTTGGGTATCTAAAAGCAGATGGTTTGTCGTTAATATCTACAGAAGTATTAACCATCCTAACTAACTCAGCTTCGTCGCTAGCAGCCATCACAATAAAATTGGGAAGAGTAGCCAAATAAGTAATATCGAAAGATCCTGCATGTGTTGGTCCGTCTGCACCAACTAGTCCCGCTCTATCTATAGCAAATCTTACTGGTAAACTTTGAATTGCAACATCATGAACAACTTGATCGTAAGCTCTTTGAAGAAAAGTTGAATAAATTGCTGCGAAAGGTTTATACCCTTCTGTAGCTAAACCTGCTGCAAAAGTAACAGCATGTTGTTCTGCTATTCCAGCATCAAAAGTTCTTGATGGAAATTTTTTGCTAAAAATATCCATTCCGGTTCCCGATGGCATAGCAGCTGTTATCCCAACAATCTTGCTATCTTTTTCAGCATGTTTGACCAAAGTGTTTGCAAAAACTTTTGTGTATGCGGGTGTATTTGACTGGGATTTTTCTTGAACTCCAGTATTTACATTAAATTTTGAAACACCATGATATTTATCTTCTGATCTTTCAGCAAATTTATATCCCTTGCCTTTTTCTGTTTTTAAATGAACTAAAACTGGACCATTATAGTTAACTTCTTTAACATTTTTTAGCACTGAAATTAAAGAGTCCATATCATGTCCATCAATTGGTCCAACATAATAAAAACCAAGAGAATTAAATAATGTCCCGCCAGTAACAGCTGATCTTAAAAAATCTTCAGCCTTTGCTGCTTTTTTACTAAATCTTTTTGAAAATGCGGAAATAATTAATTTAAATGTTTCTCTTAAACTAAAATACATTTTTCCTGATAATATTTTTGCTAAATAAGATCTCATTGCTCCCACTGGTTTTGCAATCGACATATCGTTATCATTTAAAATAACAATCATTTTTGTTTTACTTATTCCAGCGTTGTTCATAGCTTCATAAGCCATACCTGCGCTCATTGCTCCATCACCGATGACTGCTATTACATTATCAGATTTATTAGATAGTTTATTTGCAACTGCAATTCCTAAAGCTGAAGATATTGATGTAGAGCTGTGGGCCGCACCAAACGGATCGTACTCACTTTCACTTCTTTTTGTGAAACCTGATAATCCTTTTCCTTTTCTCAATGTACGAATTTTATCTTTTCTACCAGTTAATATTTTGTGGGGATAAGTTTGATGGCCGACATCCCATATCAATTTATCACTTGGAGTATTAAATATATAATGCAAGGCCACTGTTAATTCTACCACTCCTAAACCTGCACCTAAGTGACCTCCTGTTTCAGAAACTGCATTGATCATTTCCTCTCTTACTTCATCTGCTAAAGATTTTAATTCAGACTGTTTCAATTTTTTAATATCTGTGGGAAAGTTTATTTTGTCTAAATATTTATATTTTTTATTCACTTTTTTCTCTCTAGTATATATTTAATTGTATCTTTCAAATCTTCAGATCTTTTTCCAAAATTATTTATTCTTTTAAATATCTTATATTTTATTCTATTCCCATATTTAATAGTATTTTGATGACCTAGTAAACTGATTAGTGTTGCCTTTCCTTTTTTTAAATCTTTTCTTGTTTTCTTTCCTGCCACTTTTGAACTTCCGCTATAGTCAATAAGGTCATCCGCTATTTGAAATAACAGACCAATATCTGCGCCAATAGTATCAAAATTTTTTAAATAATTATTTTTTTTAGACATAATCGCAGGTGCCATACAACAAAAACTAAAAAGCTTTCCTGTCTTTTTTATCTGCATGTCCACAATCTTATTTAGAGAAATTTTTTTTCCTTCAAAATTCAAATCAGAATATTGACCTCCAGCTATACCTGAGTGACCAGAGCACTCTGAGAGTAATTTAATTAACTTTATTT
Source organism: uncultured Pelagibacteraceae bacterium (assembly GCA_902588255.1). Taxonomy (GTDB): domain Bacteria; phylum Pseudomonadota; class Alphaproteobacteria; order Pelagibacterales; family Pelagibacteraceae; genus Pelagibacter. Next base: position 22,975 of record CACIOK010000006.1, on the reverse strand, counting down.
TAGATTTGTAGTCAATTTGAAAGCTGTTTTGACTTAAAATTTCAAATGCTATCGTTAAGAGAGAATTGCCAGCAAGTATTGCTGTGGACTCTCCAAATTTTTTATGTGTTGATAATTTACCTCTTCGTAACAAATCATTATCCATACATGGAAGATCATCATGAATTAAAGAATAAGCATGAATACACTCTACAGCGGCCCCAACTTGTATAAGATTATTATATTTTATTCGAAAAATTTTTCCTATATCTACTATTAATTTTGTTCTAATTTTTTTACCTCCCGGCAATAAGCCATACTTCATTGGCTTTATTAAATCTGTTTTTTTTTGTTTTGATAAAAATTTTAATAAAAACGAGTTAGTATCTTTAGCAATTTTATTTAATTTTTTTTTCATTTTTATTTTTTAGAAATTTACTAATTTTTTCCTTAGTATTTAGAGATATATTTTTTGAAGTGATTTGAAACTTTTTTTCAATTAAATTATTCAATCTTAATAATTCTTGATACTTATTTATTGAATTTTCTAAATTTTTCTCTTTTTCAAGATTTTCAATTATACTATTAGCTAATTCTGTAAGCTCATCTAGAGATTTATTCCTAATATCATTTGGCAAATTTTTATGTTTCATATAATAGTTGTAATATTACATGAAAAACAATCTTTCAAATATTAAAAAAGCTAAATACTATTTAGATAAAAATGAATGTGTGGGCATTCCTACAGAAACCGTATACGGATTAGCTGCAAACGCCTACTCTAATGTTGCAACAACAAAAATATTTAGATTAAAAAAAAGACCTAAAAAAAACCCTCTAATAGTTCATTATCATAGCCTAAAAATGTTAAAAATTGATTGTGAAATAAATAATTTTTTTTACAAGTTGTATAAAAGATTTTGTCCTGGTCCTATTACATTTGTTTTAAAATTAAAAAAAAATAGTAAAATCTCAAAAAATGTGACTAATGGTAAAAAAACATTAGCCGTGAGATTTCCAAAAAATTCTTTAACTATAAAATTACTTAAAAATCTCAAATATCCACTCGCAGCACCAAGTGCAAATATTTCAAACAGGATCAGCCCAGTTTCCAAAGAAGATGTAAAAGATGAATTTGGAAAAAAAATTAAATATATCCTCGATGGAGGAAGATCAAAAATAGGTCTTGAGTCAACTATAATTAGTCTAATACACAAACCTGAAATATTAAGATTGGGTGGTGTTGAAATAAAAAAAATAAAAAAAATAATAAATTATGATATTAAATATAACACAAAAAAGAAAAGAATTGCATCTCCTGGACGAGAAAAGGTTCATTATTCACCTGAAATTCCAATAAGGTTAAATGTTAGCGAAGCAAAACAGGATGAGGCATTTATATTGATTAAAAAAAGAAAATTATCCTGTAAAAACTTTTATTATTTGAGTAAAAATAAAAATCTTAAATATGCAGCAAAAAATTTATATAAAACTTTAAGAATGATTAAGAAAAAAAAATTTAAAAGTATTGCTGTAGAAAAAATACCTAACAAAGGTTTTGGTCAGGCAATTAATGACAGATTACTTAAAGCATCGAGATTTTAATGCAAAATTCAGTTGAAGTCATAAACCTTTCTAAATCTTATGATAAAAAAAATGCTGTAAAAGATATAAATTTTCAAATTAAAGAAAACGAAATAATAGGACTTTTAGGTCCAAATGGTTGTGGAAAAACAACAACTATTGGAATGTTACTTGGTTTATTAAAACCCTCTAGTGGTCAAATAAATATAAATGGAATGAAAATTGAAAAAGATAGAATTAAAATTCTTCAAAATATAAATTTTATCTCACCCTATATAGAGTTACCAAAAAAACTAACTGTAAAACAAAATTTAGTTGTATATGGTAAATTATATAGCGTTAAAAACCTAAAAAATAGAATTGAATATCTTGTTAACAAATTAAGACTAGAAGACTTATTAAACAAAGTAACAGGTGAATTATCTTCGGGTCAAAAAAATAGGATAAGTTTAGCAAAAGCATTGATCAATGATCCAAATGTATTATTTTTAGATGAACCAACAGCATCTTTAGATCCAGAGGTAGGAGATTTTGTTAGAACATTTTTAGAAAATTATAAAAGAGAGAAAAAAATATCTATTTTATTAGCATCACATAACATGAGTGAAGTAACAAGGCTATGCGCATCTGTATTAATGATGAAGGATGGTGTGATCATAGATAAAGGTAAACCTGAAGAACTAATTGCAAAGCATGGTAGAAAAAATTTGGAAGAAGTATTTTTAAAACTCACAAGAAACAAAAATGAAATTTAATAGAATATATGGTCTTTTTTTAAGACACTTTTTTTTAATTACTAGATCTTTTCCAAGAGTTTTAGACTTAATATATTGGCCTTCAATTCAAATAACATTGTGGGGTTTTATTTCTAATTTTTTTGCATCATATAGCACTTATTACAATAATGCAGTTGGAGTTATATTAACTTGTGCAATTTTATATGATTTTTTATTTAGGACAAGTATTGGTTTTAACATGTTATTTTTAGAGGAGATATGGAGTAGAAATTTTACAAATTTATTTATCTCTCCTATTAAAATAAGTGAAATAATAATTTCTTTGATAATTACGGCCCTAGTTAGAGCCTTAATTGGTTTGATACCAGCAATCCTACTGACATCTCCACTTTTTGGAATATCTTTATTAGATCTTGGTATACATTTACTTTTTCTTTTTTTAAATTTATACATATTTGGAATTACTCTAGGAATACTTGTTTCCTCAGGTTTATTAAGATTTGGTCCTTCATTCGAAAATATTGCCTGGTCAACAATGTTTTTATTAGCACCTTTTGGATGTATTTATTATCCTATAGAAATTTTACCTGAATTTTTTCAAAAAATCGCTTACTCACTTCCCCTTGTTTATATTTTTGAAGAAGCTAGAAATATACTTATAAATCAAAGTGTAGATTATGAAAATATAATTAATGCATTTTACTTAAACTTAATTTACTTAATAACTGCAATATCACTATTTTATTATTCTTTTGAGAAAGCAAGAAAAAAAGGTACTTTAATCAATATTGGTGAATAAATTGATAATAAAAAAAAATTAAAAAATATAAAGATGATCAAAATCAAAAAAAAAGCAATTTATAAAAAAAATGAAAATAAAATGAATATTATTTCAGATACAATAAAAGCAAGAAAAATGTTCAGTGAGTCTAAATCAAAAAATTTAGATTTTCTACTACAAAAAAGATTTGAATGGATGAACTCATTTATAGAGAAAGATCACATTGGCATTGAGGTTGGCTCAGGCACTGGATTCTCTAAGAATTATATTTTAAATAAAAACTTTAAAACCTCAGACTTTAGTTCTGATGATCATATTGATATTAAAAATATAGATGCTCATTCAACTGGACTTAAAAATGAATCTTATGATTATGTAATTTCAACCAACATGATTCATCATTTGGCTTATCCCATGAAGTTTTTTAAAGAAATGCATAGAATACTTAAAAAAAAAGGTAAATTAATCATATTTGAACCATACTGTTCGGTTATTTTTCAATTGATAACTATTTTTATGAAACACGAAGGTTTCAATTTTGAGGTTGATGTTTGGAACGAAAAAAAGCCCATATTAGATAAAAAAGATCTTTGGGATGGAAATTTGGCTATTTCAAATCTTTTATTTGATGATAAAAAAAAGTTTAATGAAAATTTGGGTAAATACTTTAAAATAGAATTTGAAGACTATATGGAATGTTTAATATTCTTAAACTCAGGAGGTGTAACATCAAAAACTTTTTATGTGCCAATGAATAATTTTTTTCTAAAAACTTTAAGTTTAATTGACAAAATCCTAATCAAAATTTCAAAAGATTTATTTTGTATGGGCAGAAAATTGGTTTTGATTAAAGAATAGCTTATGCGACTTAATAATAATAAACCAAAACAATACTATACTCATTTATTAAAATCGCTAATTAAATATAATCAATTACCTTCATATTTTATATTCTATCCTACCAGCAGGTGTAATCTAAAATGTTCTCATTGTTTTTATCATGACAGTTTAAATAAAAGGTTTAATGAAATAACTTGTGAAGAACTTGAAAAAATTACTAAAAGTATGGACCCTATTTTACATTTAATATTAACGGGAGGTGAACCTTTTTTAAGACATGATCTTCATAAAATAGCAAAAATTTTTTATGAAAATACAAAAGTACCAATTTTAACAATACCATCAAATGGTTGGTACACTGAAAAAATGGAGACTCAGATAAATAATATTATGGAAAGTTGTCCTGAGATTACACTTAATCAACAAATTTCTATTGATGGAATTGGAAAAGATCATGACTTTATAAGAATGGATAAACAAGTTCAAAATAGAGAAAATTCATTTGAGAAAGCGATAAACACAATTCATATGTTAAAAAAATTACAAAAAAAGTATGATAGAATTAATATAGGAATTATTGCAACCTTCACACAACAAAATCAAAAAAAATTTAAAGATATTATTAAAGATATATATCAACTAGTACTGCCAGATAATATTTCTATTAATTTAGTGAGAGGCGATCCAAAAGAAAGAGTGAATGAAAATTTAGATATAAAACTTTATAAAGATGCGGTTAATTTTAGAAATGAATTATTTTATAAAAAAAAAATGTCTGGTCATTCAAGATTTAATGGACACAAATTTGCTACCGCTGCAAGAGTAATGTTAAACGAATTAGTTTTAAAAACATTTGAAGAAAAAAAATACTCGGTTCCATGTTATGCAGGCAATATAAGTGGTGTAATGTATCCAGAAGGAGATGTATTTCCATGTGAAATTTTAGGCGATAACCATAAAATTGGAAATATTAGAGATTATAATTTAGACTTTAAAAAACTTTGGTTATCTCATAAAGCAAAAAAAGAAAAAGAATTTATTAAAAATACTAAGTGTTTTTGCACGCACGAGTGCTTTAACCATGCTAATATACTTTTTAATGCTAAACTCTATCCAAGATTAATAAAAAAAGCTCTATCTATATAATTTCTAAAAATGAGCAATCCAAACATTTCGGTAATTATTCCATTTTATAACTCTGAAATCAGCTTAGAACATTGTTTAAATGCAGTTTATAAATCAAACTATAAAAATTTTGAGGTAATTGCTGTGTCAGATAATAGTAAAGATAAATCAGATGAAATCGCTAAAAAATTTCCTTGTAAAATTGTAAAGTTAAAAAAAAACTACGGTTCAGGCTATTCTAGAAATATAGGATCAAAGTTAGCAAAAGGAAATATACTAGTTTTTTTAGATTCCGACGTAATAATCAAAAAGGACTCCTTAACTATAATTCAAAATTATTTCAAAAAAAAAAAAAATCATCAAATGATACAAGGTATTTATAGCCATTATCCAGACTATAAAAAAATAGCAACACAGTACTTACAAAGTTATCAATGCTATTATGTTTTTTCTTCAAAAAAAAAATTCATTGAAAATCTTGTCTCTAATTTTTTTTCTATAAAAAAGAAGATTTTTTCTAAAGTTGGTGGGTTTGATGGAAAATTTATAGGTAGTAATGCAGAAGATGCTGATCTGGGATACAGATTAATGCAAAAAGGATATAAAATACCTATTTTTAGAAATTTAAAAGTAAGACACCTTGTAAATTTTAACATTTTTCAATTTATAAAAAAGATTACTAGAATACATACGGGAGAAATGAAGATGTTTTTAAGAAATAAAAATATAGAAAAAAAAATAAAACAAAAAAATTATAGTCCAGTTATAAACAGTATAGTAATTGTTTTTTTTCAAATTATTTTTATTTTATTTGAGTTTTTTTACCAAAACTTACCTTTGTTATTTATTTCTTTAATTTTGAATTTTTTTTTATTTATTAATCAATTTAATTTTTTAAATTTTATACATTCATCCAAAGGATTCTTTGTTACTTTAAAATGCATACCATATATTTATCTACATAAACTCTTATTTATATACTCTTTTTTTTGGGGAATAATAGATTTTTATATTTTTAGAAAAAAATATTAATTTAATTTAAATTTCAAAAATTTAGTTTTTTTAAAAAAATTAAGCAATGATATTATTAAAAAAATAATTAAAAGATTATCAATTACACCTTTTATTAAAATATTTAATCCCTTAATATAAACTGAACTACTAAAAAATATCAATTGAAAGATCCATAAAAAAGTTAAAATAATAAATTTTATTAAAATTAATTTATAAATTAAATTTATATATTTATTTTTTAAGTATAGTTTTTTTTTTAAAAAAGGTAGAAGTCCAAGAAAATAAATTTCTTTATATAAATAATTCATTGTCATGAAATAAATTACTATAAGCATAAAAGCTGAAATTAAAAAAAGTCGATCTTCAAATTCGTTTTCATCTAAATTAATTAAATTATCTTCGTTGGAATTGAAGTAATTAATTTTCAAAATAAAATACAAGAAAGCAGATAAAAGAATTAAATTTATTATAATATAACAGTAATATGAATTAAAAAATTGAAGGTGAAGACTTGTTGATCTTCCAAGCTCTGGCAAAAGATTAAAAGAAAATAAATACATTCCTACATTATCTACAGTTTGGGGCTCAACTAACTTGCTAATCTTATAAATTTCAGTCAAGTGTTTATGTTCAATGAAAAAAATCACAGAAGCTAAAATTAAAAAAAAAAATATATTTAAAAATAAAGTAATATTTTTTTTTTTTGTTAAAAAAATAATAGAAGAAACTATTGGATAAAATTTTATACTTGTAGCTAAAAGAACTAAAAATTGTATGATATATAAATTTCTTACATAACAAATTAAAATTAAAATTAAAAATATTAATATTTCAATGTTAATTCTTTCAAAGCTCATCATTATTGGTGTTGAAAAAATGAGCAAAGCAATAATCAAAAAATCTATAATTTTTTTAGGTTTAAAATAGTAGTTTAAAAAAATTATTGTCGATAAACAAAATACTAACGGAAAAAATAAGTAATAAAAATTATAAAATTTATCTACAAATGGCAAAGATAAAAATATTGAACCATAATGATATGGTCTATTACTTACATCGCAGTAATTATTAGATATTAAATTGGCACCTTTTTTATAACAAATCACAGAATCTAATACATACGTCCAATCACCATAGACTACTGGATTATTAAATTTATCTTTAATGGGGTTTATATAAAAATGTGTTAGGTCGAGGTGTATAAAAAATGTAACAAGAAAAAATAAAATTAATGCATATAGTAGAATGTATAATTGACTATTAATTAAGTTTTCATATTTATTTTTCATTTTTATGCCATTTTGGTGCGTCTGCTAGGAGTCGAACCCAGAACCTCCTGATCCGAAGTCAGGCGCTCTATCCAATTGAGCTACAAACGCATATAATATTAATATTATAAAATATGAAAAATATCATTAATATAATTGTTAAAGATGAGGAAAATGGTAGTCGTATTGACTCATTTATTTCAAAAAAAGAAAAAGAACTAAGCAGAACAAGAATTAAAAATTTAATACTTCAAAAAAATCTAAAGTTAAATAATTTAATAATAATCAATCCATCACAAAAAGTAGTTACGGGAGATAAAATTAATTTAGTTTTACCCGAGCCAAAAAAAGCTTCTTTAAAACCATATAAGTTTAATATTGATATAGTTCATGAAGATAATGATTTATTGGTTTTAAATAAACCTGCTGGAATTGTAATGCATCCTGGTGCAGGAAATTATGACAACACAGTAGTAAACGCTCTTATAAACCATTGCGGAAAAAGTTTATCAAATATAGGTGGCGAATTAAGACCTGGAATTGTTCACAGAATAGATAAGGATACCTCTGGATTGATTGTAGTTGCAAAAAATAATTTTTCTCATGAAAATTTATCAAATCAATTTAACAAACATTCTATCGAGAGAATATATGAATTAATGGTCTGGGGAAAGTTAAGACCACAATATGGAAAGATTAAAACTTTAATTACTAGAAGTTCAAAAAATAGACAACTAATGGAAGTTGGAATTACTAAAGGAAAAATAGCAATTACAAATTATAAAACTTTAGAAATTTTTGAAAATGATAAAACTCCAACTTTTAGTTTAGTTGAATGTAAACTTGAAACTGGAAGAACACATCAAATAAGGGTCCACATGAGCCATAAAGGAAATAATATTTTAGGGGATAAAAAGTATAGAAAAAAATTTAAAAAAATAAAAAATATCAATCACAATCTTGAAAAACTTATCTACAGTTTAGATCGACAATTTTTGCATGCTAAAGTAATTGGTTTTATTCACCCTAAATCAGGAAAAAAACTAAGATTTACCTCAATTTTACCAAATGATTTAAGCAATATAGTAAAAACCCTAAGAAATATTGATAAATAAATCATTGTAAAATAAAAAATCTTGACTAAATAAATATGTCTATGAATACAACTACTAGTTATAATCTTCCAGCTCTATCTAATGAAGGTGGGCTATCAGCTTACCTCGCACAAATTAAAAAATTTCCAATGTTAGATGCCGAAGAAGAATACATGCTAGCAAAAAATTGGAAATCGACTGGTAACATTAAATCTGCTGAAAAACTTGTTACAAGTCATTTGAGATTAGTTGCAAAAATTGCAATGGGCTATAAAGGTTATGGATTACCAGTAAACGAAATGATTTCAGAGGGTAACATTGGTCTCATGCAAGCAGTAAAAAAATTTGAGCCTGAGAAAGGTTTTAGATTAGCTACATATGCTATGTGGTGGATAAAAGCATCTATCCAAGAATATATTTTAAGATCATGGAGCTTGGTAAAAATTGGAACAACTACTGCGCAAAAAAAATTATTTTTTAATTTAAAAAAACTTAAAAATCAAATAGCACCTAGAACTGAAGGTGACTTAAGAAAAGAACATGTTTCTGAAATTGCAAACAAACTAAATGTTAGCGAAGAAGAAGTTGTTTCAATGAATAGAAGATTGTCAGGAAAAGAGCACTCTCTTAATGCTCAAATTGGTGAAGATGGAGACGAATGGCAAGATTGGCTTGTAGATAAAGAGATGGATCAAGAGTTAAAAATTGCCCAAAAAGAGGAAATGGATCAAAGAAAAGATCTTTTAAACGACTCTATTAAAATTTTAAATGATAGAGAAAGAGAAATTTTATACTCTAGAAGATTAAATGATGAACCAACTACGCTAGAAGATTTAAGTAAAAAATTTAAAATAAGTAGAGAAAGAATAAGACAAATTGAAAATAAAGCTTTTGAAAAACTTCAAAAGCATATGTTAAATTCTGCTAAGTCAAAAAACCTTCTGCCGGCTAATTAACTAGCAAAAGGGTCTACTATTAATATAGTGTCCTTTCTTTCTGGGCTTGTAGAAATACTTGCAACTTTTGTTTCTATAAATTTTTCTAATTCTTTTATATAGATTTTTGCATTTTCAGGAAGATCATCAAATTTTTTTATACCTTTCGTAGAACACTTCCAACCTTTAAAGTTTTTATAAATAGGTTTTGCTTTTAATTGATCATCTACTGCAGCAGGTAAATAATCTATTTTTTTATTTTCAACTTCATACGCAATACACATTTTAATTTCATCTAATTCATCTAAAACATCTAATTTGGTTAAAGCTATTCCATCAATTCCTGAAATTTTAATTGTTTGTCTAACTAAAACTCCATCAAACCATCCACACCTTCTTTTTCTACTTGTTACTGTTCCAAATTCTTTTCCTATAGTTCCCAATTTTTCTCCTATTTCATTTTTCAATTCTGTTGGAAATGGACCTTCTCCAACTCTAGTAGTGTAAGCCTTTGTAATACCTAAAACATAATTGATTGAATTAGGTCCACAACCGGAACCTGTTGCAGCAGCTGAAGCTACCGTGTTCGAAGATGTAACAAATGGATATGTGCCATGATCAACATCAAGCAAAATACCTTGTGCACCTTCAAACAATATTTTTTTTCCTTGCGATTTAAACTCATCTATTTTTTTCCATACTGGTTGGGAGTACTTTAGAATTTCTGGTGCTATTTTTAATAAATCTTGCTTTAGTTTATCTTTTTTATAAATTGACTTTCCTAATCCTTTTCTTATTGCATTATGATGCATTAAAACTGTTTCAAGTCTATTGTCTAAATTTTTCTCAGAAATTAAATCCATAACTCTTATTGATCTTCTACCAACTTTATCTTCGTATGCCGGGCCAATTCCTCTTCTCGTTGTTCCTATCTTGGATTTGCCTGCAGCATCTTCTCTTATTTCATCCATTTCTCTATGAAACGGTAAAATTAAATTTGCAGCCTCTGAAATAATTAAATTTTTTTCAGTTAATTCAATACCTTTTGATTTAATTTCTTTAATTTCATCCAATAGAGCCCATGGATCAACAACAACACCATTTCCAATGATTGAAACTTTATCTTTTCTTACAATTCCTGAAGGTAGTAATCTTAATTTGTATGTTACACCATCAATTACTAAAGTATGCCCAGCATTATGGCCTCCCTGGAATCTTACTACAATATCGGCTTCACTAGATAACCAATCAACAATTTTTCCTTTGCCCTCATCGCCCCATTGAGACCCTACAACAACTACATTTTTCATCTAAACTTTTTGTTTATACTTATTGTACTTAAGTGATTTATTGGTCCATGACCTTTACCGTAATTCGGTCCTGCACCAATTGAATGGTTAACATACTTAATCGCCATCTCACAAGATTTCTTTAATGTTTTTCCACATGAATAATATGTAGCAATAGCACTAGATAACGTACATCCAGTCCCATGAGTATTTTTTGTATTAATTTTTTTGTTTTTAAAATTTGTTATTTCATTTTTACTTAGTAAAATATCTTGCATAAATTTTGATTTGAGATGACCACCTTTTATCAATACATTTTTTGCTCCTAAGCTAACTAAAATTCTAGCGGCATTAACCATGTCATTTGATGAAGAAATTTTTATTTTTGTCAAAATTTCTGCTTCAGGTATATTTGGTGTTATTAAACTAACTCTTTTAATCAATTTAGATTTTAAAATTTTAATTGAAGCCTTATCAATCAATTCAGTCCCTCCTTTAGCAACCATTACGGGATCTAAAATAATTTTTTTTACATTTATTTTATTTAAAGACTTTAATACAGCTTTGATAACCTCTTCTGAATGAAGCATTCCAATTTTAACTGCATCAGGCTTTATATCTTTTGAGGTAAATTCTATTTGTTTTGATATTTCTCTTGGTGGTATAGATGCGATAGATCTTACACCTTTAGTATTTTGAGAAGTGACAGCGGTTATCGCAGTCATGGCATATGAACCAAGCGATGTAACAGTTTTTATATCTGCTTGTATGCCAGCCCCTCCAGAAGAGTCGGAGCCTGCAATTATTAAAATTTTAGACTTAAGTTTCAATATTTTATTGACCGTTTAATTATTTTTATACACTTTATTATTAGTTTTTTATTATGCGACTCACCCATAATTCTAACTTTTGGTTCTGTTCCAGACTTTCTAATCAAAAGTCTTCCATTTTTTCCCATTAGATTATTGGCTTTTTTAATTGCTTTTCTACACTTCAATTCATTTATTATATTTTTATCTCTTACAACAATGTTTTCTAAAATTTGAGGCATGGGCCTAAAAATACTTAGTAGTTCACTAGCTTTTTTTCCTTTTCTCATCGAAAATAAAACTTCTAATGCAACTAACAAACCATCACCTGTTGTTGCGAAATTTCCTAATATAATATGACCTGATTGCTCTCCTCCTAAATTAAAACTATTTTTTTGCATTTTTTCTTTGACATATCTATCTCCAACGTTGGCTCTTATAAAACTTATTTTTTTTTCTTTAAAATAATTTTGTAATCCGTAATTAGACATTAAAGTTCCAACTACACCGCCTCTCAGAATTTTTTTTCTTTTCCATCTAGTTGCAAGCATTGCTATAATCTGGTCGCCATCAATTATTTTTCCTTTTTCATCACATAATATAATTCTATCTGCATCACCATCTAAGGATATTCCTAAATTAACTTTATATTTTTTAACTAAAGACTGAATCCTTTTAGGAAAAGTAGAACCACAATTTTGGTTAATATTTAAGCCACTTGGAGATGTACCAACATCATAAACCTTTGCCCCTAAAGATTTTAAAAGTTTTGGTCCAGATTTGTATCCAGCGCCGTTTGCACAATCTATTGCAATTTTAATTCCTTTCAGGCTAAAATTATTTGGAAAATTTGATTTTAAAATTTTAATATATTTATCATTAGCATCCTCTAGTCTTTTTACTCTACCAAGAATATCAGGTTTAGATAAATTTTTTGTAATTTTTGAATCTATTAATTTTTCAATTTTTTTTTCAATTTTGTCAGATAATTTAAGGCCATCAGGTCCAAATAATTTTAATCCATTATCAAAATAAGGGTTGTGAGATGCTGTTATCATAATACCCATATTTGCCTTCATTCTTTTTGTCAACATAGCAAGACCATTAGTAGGCAAAGGACCTAAGGTATAAACATGCATTCCCGCTGAAGCTAAACCTGACACTAGTGCAGGTTCTAATGTGTAACCAGATAATCTTGTATCTTTAGCAATAATTGCTATTTGTTTACTTTTCTTTAAATTTTTAAAGTAAGTTCCTGCGGCCAAACCAAACTTAAAAAACATTTCACCATTAATATTTCCTTGATTTACTTTTCCTCTGATTCCGTCAGTCCCAAAATATTTTTTTGACATTATTTAAAATTTAAAGATTTAAAAACTTTTATACTTTGACTTATTTCATTTACATCATGAACTCTTAATATTTGAACTCCTTGTGTCATTGCATACAAACTAGATGATATTGTACCACCCAACCTTTCTTTGCTGTCATTATTTCCAGACAAATCCTTTATAAATCTTTTTCTAGAAACACCTAACATTATAGGAAATCCAAGAGAGTGAAAAATAGAAATATTGTTTATTAAGGTCATATTATGTTTCAAGTTTTTACCAAAACCGATTCCTGGATCTAGAATAATATTGTTGTGTTTAATACCTAGAGATCTAATTGTTTTTATTTTTTTTTCAAAAAAATCATAAATATCCAAAAGAATATTTTTATATCTTGGATTTTTTTGCATATTTTTTGGAGTTCCTTGCATATGATGAATGACAAACGGTATCTTACTTTTTTTCAAAATATTTATAGTATTTGCATCATACTCAAATCCAGAAACATCATTTATTAAATTAACTTTATTTTTTATTCCGTTTTCCATAATCCAACTTTTTCTAGTATCTAAAGAAATAAACTTGTCTAATTTTTTTATTTTATTTAAAGTTTTATAAATTCTTCTCCACTCTATTTTTGGGTTAATATCTTTAGCACCTGGCCTAGTTGACTCTCCACCTAAATCTAAAATTTGACATCCTTTTTTTATTAAATTTTTTGCATAATTAAAACCTGAATTTTTTTTATTATATTTTCCTCCATCTGAAAAACTATCAGGAGTTAAATTAATTATACCCATTAAAATAGGAAAATCTTTTAAATTTAATCCTTTAAATTTTTTTACACCTTTAATTAATTTAATATCTTTTAAAACCTTTTTTCTAATTTTAAAACTTTGGTTTTTTATTTCTTTTATATGAATTTTTTTTTTAAATTTTCTAGTAATTATTTCTATAGTATCAAATGAAAGTAAATGGTTGTTATTTAAAGGTAGTGCTTTTCCCTCTTTGATCTTTTCTTTTGCCTTTTGTCCAAAATAAAAATTACACGCTCTAGTGTAATATTTTACCATTATAATCTAATGTACTATCTTCGGCTTTAATCCCATGGAATCTAAAGCTGAGTCTTGTTTTGTATTATCCTCTTTTAAATCCTCTTTATTTGTCGGATATATATTTTTATTAATTAAATTTTCAATTTCTTCACCAGTTAATGTTTCATAAGTTAACAATGCCTTTGCTAATTTATGCAAATCATCTACTTTCGTAGTCAAAATTTCTTTGGCCTTGTTATAACCTTCATCTACTAGTTTTCTAATTTCTTTATCGATTTTTTGTGCTACAGCTTCAGATACGCTTTGTGTACGAGCAACTGATCTGCCTAAAAAAACTTCTTCTTCATTTTCTCCATATTCAACAGGTCCTAATTCATCTGTCATTCCGTATTTTGTAACCATAGCTCTTGCCAGTTGAGTTGCTTGGTTTATATCTGAGCCACTACCACCTCCAGCTCCAGTTGATATATTGTCTTTTCCAAATATTATTTCTTCCGCAACCCTTCCTCCGAAACAAACGGCCAATCTAGCTTTTAAAAATTTAATTGAATAACCATGTTTATCTTTTTCAGGAATGTTCATTACCATTCCTAAAGCTCTACCTCTTGGTATTATTGTAGCTTTATGTATTGGGTCATAACCGGGCATATTAAACGAAACTAACGCGTGGCCTCCCTCGTGATATGCTGTAAGTTTTTTTTCATCTTCAGTCATAACCATTGATCTTCTCTCGGCTCCCATCATAACTTTATCTTTTGCTTCTTCAAATTCATGGTAAGTAACTATTCTTTTATTCTTTCTTGCGGCTAACAACGCAGCTTCATTTACCAAATTTGCTAAATCTGCACCTGAAAATCCAGGTGTTCCTCTAGCAACTGTTCTTAAATTAACATCTGGTGCCATTGATATTTTTTTTGCATGGACTTTTAATATTTTTTCTCTTCCAATAATATCTGGAAGAGAAACAACTACCTGTCTATCAAACCTTCCTGGTCTTAATAATGCAGGGTCTAATACATCAGGTCTATTAGTTGCTGCGATTATAATTACACCTTCATTTGTATCAAAACCATCCATTTCTACTAGTAATTGGTTTAAAGTCTGTTCTCTTTCATCATTTCCTCCTCCAAGGCCTGCCCCTCTACTTCTACCAACGGCATCTATTTCATCTATAAAAATTATACATGGTGAATGTTTTTTACCTTGTTCAAACATATCTCTAACTCTTGAAGCACCAACACCAACAAACATTTCTACAAAATCCGATCCTGAAATTGTGAAGAATGGAACGCCAGCTTCTCCGGCTATAGCTCTTGCTAATAAAGTTTTTCCTGTTCCAGGAGGGCCGACTAACAAACATCCTCTTGGGATTTTTCCACCTAATCTACTAAATTTTTTTGGATCTTTTAAAAATTCAACTACTTCTTCAACTTCTTCTTTAGCCTCTTCTACTCCAGCGACATCGTTAAAAGTTACTTTGCCTTTTAATTCATTCATCATTTTAGCTTTGGAACGACCAAATCCCATAGCACCACCTTTTCCACCTTGCATTTGTCTCATAAAGAAAATCCAAACAGCAATTAACAATAACATTGGGAACCAAGATAAAAGTACACCAAGTATCGATGGCATTTTTTCATCAACTGGTGAAGCTGATATACTCACTCCTTTTTCTGAGAGTCTTTCAATAAGATTTGGATAGTTTGGCGAGTAGGTTGTAAATACTTTGCCGTCAGACATGACACCTTTTATATTATTTTCTTTGATCTCAACTTTAACAACTCTTCCATTATCTACTTCTGATAAAAATTCTGAAAATATAATATTGTTTGTTTTATTTAAAGATCCTTGGGGATTTTTAAACATATTGTATAGACCTATAGTTAAAAAGACTATTACAGCCCACATAACTAAATTTTTAAAATTCATAATTGTAAGATAAGAATTATTGCAAATTAAACAAGTGACATTTTAGTACGAAATTTGACTTTTTCATGATCTTTCTGGGAAAACAACTACTGTTTCACCAATTTTTTGAATTATACATCCGCCTAAGGTCGTTTTTTTAAATTTCTTAGATTGAATACTTGATATAATGCTGCTTATACTTTTCCCTCGAGGCAAATAATATTTTTTACTTGTTTTTTTTATTACATCTCCAAATGATCTAAAAATAATTTCTCTTGGATTTTCAAAAAAAAATTTATTTAAAAAAAAGGTATTTTTTTCTTTGAAAAAGAATGAATTTTTATCAATATTATTCTTTGTATAAAAGTTGATAACATTATTTGAATCTTTAAGATTTTTAATTGTAAGTTTAAGTTTGTTTTTATCTAATCCTTCAAACTCTAAGGTGTTTATTAAGTTTCTTATTCTAATTCTTTTAAAATTTTCATCATTATTTGAAGGATCCTCAATAAAAAAATTAAAAACTAATTTTGATATTTTTTTTAACTCAGATTTTTTAATATCAATCAAAGGTCTGATGATTGTTATATTATCGATGTTATTTTTAGCTACTCTATCCATAGATACCATGCCTTTTAAACCGCTTCCTCGTAAAATTCTTAATAGAAAATTTTCATATAAATCATCAATATGATGTCCTAATAATAAAAAAGGTATTCGATTTTTTTTACATTCATTTTTTAAAAGTGAATAGCGTTTATTTCTTGCAATAGATTGAATATTAGATTTAGGTTTTTGTCCTTTCCAGGTTAAAATTTTACATTTTATTTTAAGTTTCTTTAGGTTTTGTAAAACCGTATTAGCTTCTTTAGTTGATTCTTTTCTGAGCTTATGATCAACCAAATAGTATTGGATTTTTGTATTATAAATTGTTGAGATACATTTACAGAAGTAAGCTAAAGCAAGACTATCTGGTCCACCTGAAATAGCTACAGCATACTTGCTTCTTACATCTATTGCTTTTTTGAATTCTTTAAAAACCTTTAAAATATTTTTATTGTTTAAGTATTTTAGAATTAAATTATTAAGTTTTTTCTTTCTTACACTCAAACTTTTTTTCTTCATATTTTGCTTTTTGAAGAACAGACTGTTTTGCTTTTGGGTATTGTTTTTTAACACCGGTGATCATTAAACAACCTTGATCTTTTTCTCCTATCTGAACTAATGATACACCAAGTCTCAACAAATTTATAGGACCCTTCGTGCTTTTAGGATATTTTTGATAACCTTCAAGGTATGCAGATGCTGCATCAGTATACAATTGTCTAATTCTAAAAGTTTCAGCATACCAATATTGCGCATTACCCGCTAACTCATGGTTAGGGTTTGTATCAACAAATTCTTTAAATGCACGTTCTGCTGTATTGTAGTCTCCAACTTTTAAAAAACTTGTTGCAAATTCATATTGTTTTTCTGGAGTTTCATTTGGTAATAATTTTTCCTCTGGACGGAATTCTTCAGTAATTACTGTTCCAGTAGACTCAATTGATTGAGTTTCTTGTGTTAACAAATTTGTTTCTGTATCCTTATAAGAAATTGATCCTAAATCCTGTGGTTGTGAAGACCCTGGCAAAACTTTATCTTCATCTTCTTCATCAGTTGTGGAAGCAACTATCTTATTGTCTTCTTCATTATTAATTGTTTTATTTTCTAATTGTTGAAATCTAAGTTGATTATCTGATTGAACTTTAGATAGCCTATTAGATAATTTATCTAGTTTAAAATTCACTTCTTCAAATTTATTTGTTAGTTCTTGAAATTGATTTTCAATTTCTGACAATTTTAATAAATGTCTTGTAAGAACATCTTCAGAATTTTTATCAAAAGAATTATTTGATAAAGAATTATTTTCATCTGAATAAACCGCTTTTTCTAGAGTTTTAATATCTTTCTGAATTGCTTCAAGAATTTCTGTTATTTCCTCATTTTCAGCTGTGACTTCATTAACAGAAAAAATAAAAATTAAAAAAAAACTAACTATTATAAATTTTATAAACTTTAGCATTTAATTTATTAGTAGTTATAATGATGGCAAAAAAAAGACCCTGGTAATTTAATAACAGGGTCTTTTTAAAACTTTTTAATTAGCTTTTACTGTAACTGATCTTCTATTTTTTGACCAAGACAGAGGATTTGAACCTGAATCAACAGGTCTTTCTTTTCCATAACTAATTACAGAAATTCTGTCAGAAGATATTCCATAAGTCATTAAATAATCTTTTGCAGCATTAGCTCTTCTTTCTCCTAACGCCAAGTTATATTCTCTAGTTCCTCTTTCATCTGCATGACCTTCTAGAACTACATTTATTTTTGAATTTTTTCTTAACCACGCAGCTTGTTTTCTTAAAGTCTCTCTAGACTTTGTAGTTAAAATAGATTCGTTAGTTGCAAAGAAAACTCTATCTGGAACACCTGATGCTAAATATTCAACCGTATCAGTTCCTGTGTACACGTCGCCCTGCATTTGACCTGTGCTCACTTTTTTTGCACAAGCAGACAATGCCAAGCAAGCAAGAGCTACTAAAAGTGCATTTTTAAAAATTTTGTTTAGATTCATTACTACTCCTTAAATTGAATATTATGACTTTTTCACAACTAATTAGATCTTTCAAGCCTAAAAATCAACTATTTAATATTAATTGCTTAATAAAGACGACCAAGATGGGTCAGAAGCATCAGTTTCTGTCTCTACTAACCTCTCATTATAACCGGTTAAATCAATCGACCATAATTTAGCAGAAAACCCCTCTCCTTTTTCATCTGTTTTTGTTTCCCTATAAAATATCAATACTCTTCCATTTGGAGACCAGGATGGCGCTTCTTGGTAAAAATTTTCAGTCAATAGTCTTTCGCCTTTTCCATTTGTTCTCATTACGCCAATATAAAATTTACCTTTATGCAATTTTGTAAATGCTATTAAGTCTCCTCTAGGAGACCAAACAGGTGTTCCGTACAAACCTTTGCCAAAAGATATTCTTTTAACACCAGATCCATCACTTTTCATAATATAAATTTGTTGATAGCCGCTTCTGTCTGAATTGAAACAAATATACTTACCATCGGGAGAATATGAGGGCGAAGTATCTATCGATGGATGATTAGTTATTCTTTCAACTATTCTATTTTCAAGATCCATTGTGTAAATGTCTGAATTACCATCTTTAGCAAAACTCATTATAATTTTTTTACCATCAGGAGAAAATCTTGGGGCAAAAGTCATTCCAGGAAAATCTCCTACTACTTCTTGAATACCAGTTTCAATATCTAATAAATAAACTCTTGGTAAATTTCTAAAGTAAGAAAGATAAGTAACCATTTGATTTGTAGGATTAAATCTAGGAGTTAAAACTAATTCATTTCCTAGGGTTAAATATTTTGTATTAAACCCATCCTGATCCATTATCCCTAATTTTTTAATTCTCTTTGTTTTTGGACCTTCTTCAGCTACATATATAATCCTGGTATCGAAATAGCCTTTTTCTCCAGTTAATCTTTTATAAATTTTATCTGTTATAATATGACCGACTCTTCTCCAATTACTTGGGACAGTTGTAAATGCAAGTGCCATCATTTCCTTTGCTGCAAGCACATCCCAAAGTCTAAATTCAACTCTAAGTTTTTCATCAACAAATGTAACTTTGCCGGTAATTAAGGCTTGGGCTTTAATTAAAGCCCAATCTTCAAATCTAGGTTTTAGATGAGCAATATCTGGCTTTTGAAGAAAAGAGTCTTTATTTAAAGGATTAAATAATCCAGACTTCTTTAAATTGTTTTCAACAACAATTGAAATTTCTGAACCAATATCATCTTTTTTTAATATTTTCTGAAGACTCTTTTTTGACTCTTTATCTAAAGATAAAGGAGACACTGCGATAGGCAAAGGGCTTAAATTTCCTCTTGTTATATCAACTTCAATTAAAGCAAAAGAATTTAAGGGTATTAAAAAAAATAAAATTATTAAATATCTAAAAAACATAGTTATCCCTCAAGCATTTCTCTGGCGTCAAAATTCAACTGTAAATCTTTCCATCTTTCATAGCCTGTAGTCGGAACTCTAAGAGGTTGGCACAATTGAATAGCCCTTAATGCACTTTCTGCCAAAACTTTATAAAAACCTTGACCTGGTTTATTCATTCTGGCGTGGTCTAATATTTCTGACTTTATGACTGATCCGTCTGGTTTTAATTTCAATTTAATTCTCACTAATAAATTTTCGTTATAAGGTAAACCAAGTGGGATACTCCAACAACCAAAAATTTGAGCTTTTAATGCATCCTCTTCGCTTAAAGATAGTCCAATATTATCTACTGTTCTATCTTGATCTTGTGAAATTTTATTTGGTTTATCTGTTGTCTCTCCAACATCTTCTTTTGATTTATCTATAAGTGCAGCAATATTATTAGGATCAAAAAGTTCTTCTTTTTCAAATTCTGACACTTGTTTTACTTTATTATCTATTTTTTCAGGATTTTGTTTTTTATCTTCAAGTTTTTTAACTTTTTCTATTTTTTCATCAGGTAACGGAACAGCATCTGGCTTTTCTTTTTTAACAATTTTTGGTGGGGCTTGTTCTGATACTAATTTTTCTTTTTCTTTTATTTTTTCAATTAATTTTTTTGCTTTTGGAGCAAAAGGAATATTGGTTATATCGGTAATTTGAATCAATTCTACTGATACAATTGGTGGAAGATCAATTGGTTTTTTTGCTAAAAAAGGTAAGCTCATTGCGGTAATAAAAATTATAAATATATGAAAAGTTGAAGAAATAATAATATTTCTAGTCACAGGAATTACCTTTCTTTATATGGCTCTGAAATTAGTGCAACTTTAGTAAATCCAGAACCAGACAACATTCCCATAATTTCTAAAACCCTACCATAATTAATTGTTTTGTCTCCTCTGACATAAATTCTAGTATCAGTTCTATTTTTAGAAACTGCTAATATTTTTGCAATAATTTTATCATACTCAACTTTAGATTCTTGTATAAAAATTTCACCTTTTGAATTAATACTCAAAGTTAAAGGCTCTTGTTCTTCAGGTAAAGAGTCGGCAGAACTCTCGGGCAAATCAACTTGCACACCGACTGTCAATAAAGGAGCGGTTACCATAAAAATAATAAGAAGCACCAACATTACATCAACAAATGGCGTTACATTAATTTCGCTCATAGGTTCTTTTGATGAACGTTTCAAATTAAAAGCCATTTTAGATTATTGATAAAAATCTTTTTGAAAAATTTTCTAATTTTTGAGAATATTTTTTTGCATCATTATTAAACTTGTTATAAGCAACAACCGCAGGTATCGCTGCTAACAAACCTAATGCAGTTGCAAATAATGCTTCTGCTATTCCAGGAGCTACAATTGCTAAACTTGTGTTTCTTGATATAGCAATTGATTGAAAAGAATTCATTATTCCCCAAACTGTTCCGAACAAACCTATAAAAGGTGCAGTTGAACCGACTGTAGCAAGGAACGTGTAACCTTTTTCAATTTTTTCCATTTGTTTCTCAATGTTAATTTCAAGCATCCTAGACATTTTTTCATTCAAATTAGAACTTCGTTTAGATTTTAACATTACTTGCATCGAGTCCATAAAAACTCTTGCCATTGGGTCTTCTGTTTTTGAAGGAAGATTATCGTAAAAATTTTCTGCAGACTTTGATTTCCAAAACTTATTTTCGAACTCTTCAGTAGAAGAATTTATTTTTTTAAATAATTTTATTTTTTCAATTATCACTGCCCATGAATATATTGAGCAAGCTATCAAAATAATTATAACACTCTTAACAATTATATCTGCTCTAACAAACAATTTCCAAATTGAAAAATCTGTATTACTTGCTAATCCAACTGCTTGTGATGTAATATCTGCTTCCATTTGTTAGATCTCACACTAAAATGTGTCATGAATTTGTCTTTAAATTATTATTATTAATATATTTATTGATCTGAATGGTAGGTTTCGTAAAAAAAACTAGCAATTAAAGCCGCATCTGCTTTATTCGCATCTTTTTTTCTAGATAATTGAGTCGAAATGTAAGGAAAAATTTCTATTGCTTTGGTTCTACTTGCATCTTTTTCTGCATTAATAAGGTTAAAAAATTTCTTCCATTTCGCAGGCCTAACAAAATGCATGGAAAGTTGCATAGCTGAACAAATACCTTTTAAAACACCAAAAGATTGACCAAAGTTAAACATACTTGTAACTCCTTGACCTGGCATTGCTGAAACATGTTCTATTACAACTTTAATATTTTTTTTTTCAACATTTTTAGTTCTTAAAAAAATTTCATTATATATTTGAGCCCCATTTACCTGTTTTTTTTGTTTTTTCCCATCAGCCATATTTGGCATATCAATTAAATCGATTATTTTTCCATCTTCAAAAAAACAAATAGATCCAGTGATTCCTGGGTCAATTCCAATTACCAACATTAACTAATACCTGTAATTAAATTTGTATATACATTTTGAACATCGTCATTATCTTGAAGTTCGTCTAAAAATTCTAAAACCATTTTTAACCTCTCACCTTTAGCTTCTACGCTATTTAATGGCAACCAGCAAATATCGGTTGATATAAAGTTTTTAATAGTTTTCTCCATATCTGTTTTAACGTTATAAATTTCATTTTTATCACAGTGAATTTCATGAAAACCTTTTTTTGAAAAACATTCATCGGCACCTGAAACTATTGCCATTTCTAAAATTTTTTCTTCTGAGATTTCTTTTTTATCAATTTTTATAATACCGATTTGCTTAAAGTTGTGTGAAGCAGAACCTTGAGTTCCTAGGTTACCTCCATTTTTTTGAAAAATTGTTCTAATATTTGAGGCTGTTCGATTTTTGTTATCAGTTAAGCATTCTACTATGACAGCTACTTTATCAGGACCAAAACCCTCATACCTTATACTTTCAAAATTTTCGTTTACTAAATTTGAGGATTTATCAATTGCTCTTTCAATATTTTCTTTTGGCATATTGGCTGATCTTGCAGCTTGTATCGCTGATCGCAATCTTGCATTCATATCAGGACTTTTATCGCCTAATTTTGCAGCTACTGTTATTTCTTTTGATAGTTTTGAAAAAAGATTTGCTCTTTGCTTATCAGCTTTACCTTTTTTGTGTTTAATTCCTGCCCAATGTGAATGACCAGCCATA
>CACIOK010000005.1 GCA_902588255.1 uncultured Pelagibacteraceae bacterium | reverse complement strand
ATTGTTTTTTTTAACAATATTTTCATAAGTCTTCATTACATAGTTAAGTACTTCAATTAAATCTATTTCATGAGTTGGTCTTATATGTTCTTGTAACTCAATCTTTGAAAGAGATAACAAATCTCTGATTAAATTTTCCATTCTTTCAGATTGGGAGGTCATTACTGGTAATAAATTAGTAACTTCAGAGTTCTTTTTTAAATCTACATTATTTTCAAATGTCTCAAGTCCCATTTTGATAGATTGCAGTGGAGTTCTTAGTTCGTGGGAAACATTTGCAACAAAGTCTGATTTTAATTGTTGAAATTTATGAAATTCAGTTAAATCTCTCATAAAAAGCAAGCAAGATGCCTCATCAAAGAATAAATTATGATTATCTTGGTAAATTGTTACATTCATTCTAAGAACTGAAGGATTTCTAAGTTCTATTTCAAGATCATTAGAATTTTCTCCATTGAATGCTTTCTCAATTGAATTTAACAAGTCGGGATTCCTTAAAAATCCACTTATATTTTCATTCAACTTTGTTTGAAATCTTTTACTGGCTGAACTGTTGCTGAATATTATTTCCTTAGATTTATTTAAAATTATAATTCCTTCAGGTATATAATTTAAAAGATTATAAATAGTTTCTCTGTATTTCTTACTTTCATCTTCGTCTAACTTATTATCTTCAATTTTAACTTCTGTATTAATGCCTAAGACTCTTTCTTTTTTTAAAAGAAAAAATAACAAAATAGCTATTATGATTAACAAAACAAATGTTAAGAGTTCCATATATAATTATCTCATTTAAATGTTACAGATTTGTTAAAATGTTTAAGAACTTACTTTTCCCAAATAGTTTACTAGTATCACCCCTATAATTATTAGAATTATACCTATTGTTCCATAAATATTGGGCAATTGATTATATTTTAAAATTCCAAAAATAGTTACAGCAGTAATAGTTAGTCCTCCATAAGTTGCATATGTAAAACCAACAGGAATTATATTCATTGCTTTTGATAAGCAAAATAAACAAAGGACAATTGATGTAACACAAAAAATAGTAGGAAATATATTAGTAAAACCATTGGTAGTTTTTAAGAATCCATTTGCACAAATTCCAAGTATTATTGCTAAAAATAGAAAAATATAACCTGATGTAATATTCATTGTTTACTTTATTCTCCCATAAATATCTTGAAATCTTACTATATCAGTTTCTTTAAGGATAGGACCAGTTTGAACTTCAATAATTTTAACAGGTTTTTTAAAATGATTTTCAATTCTATGTATAGCGCCTGTGGGTATAAAAACAGACTCTTCAGGTATTTTATAAAACTTTTGCTTATTAATAGTAATTTTAGGTTTACCATGCGTAATCATCCAGTGTTCAGATCTATGATGATGTTTTTGCAAACTAATAGATGATTTAGAATTTACAGTAAGTTCTTTAACAAGAAAGTTTTTTCCCTCAAATAAGTTAACATACCTACCCCACGACCTATAATAAACATTCTTTTTTTTAAAATATTTTGCTTTATCTCTTTTATAAATTTTAGATATTTCTCTCCAGCTTCCAAGATCAGACCAAGGTATATCTAATTTAATAGCATTAATTTTCTTTGTTTTTTCTAAAATTGCATAATCAAATGATTTTTCTACTGATTTAGAAAATGCTTTTTTATTTAAGTAGTAAGTATTGTTTCTATATTTGGCTTTATTAATTGCCTCTAAACAACTTTTATAAGTTTTATTTTGATATTTTTTAAAGTTATTAATTATAGAGTCTTTTCTTAAATAAAACATTCCAGAGTTCCAATAACCTTTATTTTTAATAACTTGTTTAGCTTTAGAGGTTTTTGGTTTTTCAATAAACTTTGTAACTTTATTAATATTTTTTTTAATTTTTTTAGTTAAAAAATAACCATATTCACTTGATGGGTTTGTAGGTTTAATACCAAATATGAATATATTTTGATCGTCTAAATTAGACTTATTTTTATGAATGGATCTATTTAAAATATGAGATTTTTCAATTAAATGATCTGCAGCAAAGTACATTAAAGGTTGTTTTAAAGGTATGTCTTTGATTAAAGCTGAGGACAATATAGCTGGAGCAGTATTTTTCTTTGCTGGTTCTAGAACTATTTTATACTTTTTAACTTTATTTTTTTTTAAAGACTTTCTGACATCTTTTAAATATTTTAAATTAGTACTTATTATAGGGTAATCAAAAACAGGTTTTTTAATTCTTTCTAATGTTTTTTGAATTAAAGACCATCCTCCAAAATCAATAAATTGCTTTGCTTGATGTTTTTTTTGCTTTGGCCAAAGTCTTGTTCCAGCTCCGCCGCAAAGAATAACTGGTCTTATTTTCATTAAATATCAGCGTATACTTTTACTTCGTTTTTACCACCAGGATGTGTAGGTGCACCTAAATAAGCTGGCCCTACTGTTTGCGCATATTTCCAAAGTGTGCCATTACCAAAGTTTATTTTCTTTGGTTTCCATTTTTTTCTTCTTTTAGCTAATTCTTTCTTTGATAAACGAACGTTAATAGTTCCTTTTTTTGCATCTAAATCAATTATATCTCCATTTCTAAGTAATGCTATTGGTCCCCCTACAGATGCTTCTGGTCCAACATGCCCAATACAAAAACCTCTCGTGGCTCCTGAAAACCTTCCATCTGTTATTAAAGCTACTTTCTCACCTTTGCCTTGACCGTAAATCGCTCCTGTTGTTTGAAGCATTTCTCTCATACCAGGTCCACCTTTTGGTCCTTCGTATCTAATTATTATGATATCTCCATCTTTATATTTTTTATTTTTAACAGCTTTATATGCAGCCTCTTCTGTATCAAAACATCTTGCTCTTCCTGTAAACTGTAATTTTTTTAATCCAGCTACTTTTACAATTGCGCCCTCAGGAGCTAAATTTCCTTTAAGGCCTACTACTCCTCCATCTGGCGATAAAGGATTATTATATTTACGCATCACTTTTTGTTTTAGATTAAATTTAACATTTTTTAAATTTTGTCTCATAGTTTTTCCAGTAACTGTCATACAATCTCCATGAATGTAACCACCATCCATAAGTGTCTTAAGTAACATTGGAACTCCACCTGCTTGCCACATATCTTTTGCAACATATTTTCCGCCTGGTTTTAAATCTGCAAGATAAGGTGTTTTTTTAAATATTTTTGCAACATCCATTAAATCAAATTTAATTCCGATCTCATTTGCTAATGCTGGTAAATGTAAAGCTGCATTAGTTGATCCACCTGTTGCAGCAACAATCGTAGCTGCATTTTCTAATGATTTTCGAGTTACAATTTGTCTTGGTCTGATATTTCTTTTTAATAAATTCATTACTGCCTTACCGCTTTGTAATGCATATTTGTCTCTCTGCTCGTATGGTGCAGGAGTACCAGCTGAATAAGGTAAAGCTAAACCAATTGCTTCAGAAACACACGCCATTGTATTAGCTGTAAATTGCCCGCCACATGCACCAGCGCTTGGACATGCTATTAATTCTAATTTTCTTAATGCGTGTTTAGTCATTTTTCCTGAAGAATATTTTCCAACTCCTTCAAATACATCTACTACAGTTACATCTTTTCCATTAAATCTACCTGGAAGAATTGAGCCACCATATATAAAAACACTTGGAACATTTAATCGAACCATTGCCATCATTAATCCTGGTAAAGATTTATCACAACCTGCAACTCCAACTAGAGCATCGTAACAATGCCCTCTTACTGTTAGTTCAGTTGAATCTGCAATTACATCCCTTGAGATAAGTGAAGATTTCATTCCTTCATGACCCATAGCAATACCGTCAGTAACCGTAATTGTACAAAACTCCCTTGGTGTACCACCTGAAAGACTAACACCTTTTTTAACTGATTGTGCTTGTCTCATTAATGCTATATTACAAGGTGCCGCCTCATTCCAAGTTGAAACTACTCCGACAAATGGCTTAGCAACATCTTTTTCAGTTAAATTCATTGCATAATAAAAGGATCTTTGTGGCGCTTTATCCGGCCCTAATGATGTATGTCTACTTGGTAATTTTTTTTTGTTAAATTTCGCCATTATAAACTCTTTACTGTTAGTGATATTTTTTTAATATCGTTTTTCAAATTATTATAGTTAGTTTTTTCCTGATCAACAATATGTTTTGGTGCTCTTGATATGAAATCTTTGTTATTAAGCCGAGAATTGATCTTATCTATTTCATTTTGGCATTTTTTTTGTTTATTTAATAAGTTTTCTTTTATTACGCCCAAATCCACATTTTCTTCAAAATAAACTTTAAATATATCTCCAGAAATTACTATTGTAGCTGAAGGTTTTTCCTTATCTTTATCAAAAAAATTATTAATTCTGCCCAATTTTTTGAGAACTATATTGTTATGTTTAAAGAAGGCTTTGTTGTTTGTACTAATCTTGCTTAAAGAAATATCCACAAATGAACCTGGACTTACGTTTAGCTCATTTTTAAATGATCTTATTTGAGAAATTATATTAATAATTTTTTCAACTTCTTTAAAATCTTGGTCTTTTTTTGAGCTACCAGATGCCCAATTTGCTAACATAAGATAATTTTTTTTGGAGTTATCTAGCTTATTTTTTAACCAAATCTCTTCGGTTACAAATGGTATAAAAGGATGCATCAATATAAGAATTTCTTTAAATATATAGCTAGATACTTCTCTTATTTCTTTAATAGACTTTTTGTCATTAGAGTAAAGAATGGTCTTGGTAAGCTCTAAATACCAATCACAATAAGAATGCCATACAAATTGGTAAGAATTTCTTGCTGCTTCATCAAAACGGTAATCTTTAATGTTTTTTTCAACATTTTTTTTAGTTTCTAACAACTCTGCATATATCCACTTATTGATATTAATTGAAATTTTTGGTTTTTTTTGGATATTTTTAAATGAACACTTATTTTGAATTAAAAAGTTATTAGCATTCCACAGTTTATTTAAAAAATTTCTATAACCTTTAACTCTATCCTCAGACAACTTAACATCTCTTCCTGGGGAAGCCATTGAAAGCAATGTAAACCTTAAAGCATCAGCGCTGTATTTCTCTATAAGCTCTAAAGGATCAATAACATTACCTTTGGACTTAGACATTTTTTGTCCCTTTTCATCTCTAACTAAAGCATGAACATAAATATCTTTAAAAGGCTCTTTATTTAAAAATTCCATACCAAACATAATCATACGGGCAACCCAAAAGAATATAATATCAAAACCGGTAACTAAAACAGATGTAGGATAAAACTTTTTAACATAATCATTTTTTGCTGGCCAACCTAATGTAGCAAATGCCCACAAACCAGATGAAAACCAAGTGTCTAAAACATCAGGGTCTCTAAATAATTTAACATCTTTTTTATAATATTTTTTAGCAATTTTTTTGGCTTCACTTTCAGTTTTGCCAACAAATATTTTCTTATCTGGTCCATACCACGCAGGGATTTGATGTCCCCACCAAAGTTGTCTTGAAATACACCAGGGCTCAATATTATTCATCCATTGAAAATAAGTTTTAGACCAGTTTCCAGGATAAAATTTTGTCTTATTTGATTTAACAATTTTTTTTGCTTTTACTGAAAGTTTTTTTGCATCAACAAACCATTGCTCTGTCAAGTAAGGTTCTATAATTGAGTTTGATCTATCTCCATAAGGTACTTTATTTTTAATATTTTCTTCTTTAACCAATAATTGTTTTTCGGTTAAATTACTTAATATTTTTTTTCTAGCTTGAAATCTATCTAAACCGACATATTCACTTGGAGCATTTTTGTTAATTTTTCCATCATCAGTAAATATGTTTAATATTTCAAGTTTATTTCTAACACCTACTTCATAATCATTAAAATCATGAGCTGGTGTAATTTTAACAGCCCCAGTTCCCTGTTCAGGATCAGCATAATTATCTGTTATAATTTTAATTTTTCTACCAACCAAAGGTAAAATAACATTTTTTCCAACAAATTTTTTGTGCCTTTTATCTTTGGAATTTACTGCAACCGCGGTATCTCCAAGCATTGTTTCTGGTCTTGTTGTTGCAATTGTTATGAATTCACTTGTGGCTTCAATAGGGTAATTTATATAGTAAAGTTTTGAATTAACTTCTCTTTGATCTACCTCTAAATCAGATATTGCTGTTTTAAGAACAGTATCCCAATTTACAAGTTTCTTTGATTTGTAGATTAATTTTTTATTATAGAGATCGACAAAGACTTTTATAACAGATTCTGACAAGTTTTTATCCATGGTAAAAGCATTTCTTGACCAGTCACATGAACACCCTAATTTTTTTAACTGGTTAATTATTATGTCACCATATTCATTTTTCCATTCCCACACTTTTTTAATAAATTTAGTTCTACCTAAGTCATTTTTATTTATATTTTCTCCTGCTAATTTTTTTTCAACAAGAGCTTGAGTTGCTATTCCAGCATGATCTGTTCCTGGTTGCCATAAAGTCTCATAATTATTCATTCTATGATAGCGTGTTAACAAATCTTGAATTGAGTTATTTAAAGCATGACCCATATGTAAACTTCCAGTTACATTAGGAGGTGGTATTACTATAGAAAATTTTTTCTTGTTTTTTTTGGGCTTAAATAAATTATTTTTTTCCCAATATGAATAAATTCTATTTTCAACTTCAGAATGGTTATATTTATCAGAACTCATAGCTCTTTTAGTTTATAAATTAATCATTTGAATAAACAATAATGAAATTATAGTGAATATTTATAGACTAAATCGAAAAAACAATTATATAAACATTAATTAAATTGATTTAGTATCCTTTTATATGGCAACGTGGCGGAATGGTTACGCAGAGGATTGCAAATCCTTGTATCCCGGTTCGATTCCGGGCGTTGCCTCCAAAAAAACTGTTGTGTTAATTTCAAAAAAAAGTAAGTTCAGTTTTTACATTCCTCGGTAGCTCAGTTGGTAGAGCAGTTGACTGTTAATCAATTGGTCGCAGGTTCGAGTCCTGCCCGAGGAGCCAAATTTAAACAACCTTACTAATTGGCACCTGAAAAGATTGAATGTTTTTGTTAAATTTTATTTTTTGATCACTGTTTAGCTCTGAATAAAGCTTAACTAAAAAATTATAATTAACATTCATATGCCCTTCTTTAGATTTTTCAATATTGATTGCATAATCAGAAAAATCCTCAAAGAAATAGTTTATTGGCACCTTTAAATAATTGGAAAGCTGAAGAAGTCTGATTGAACTTACTCCATTTGTACCCTTTTCATATTTTTGTATTTGTTGAAATGTTACGTTGATTGCCTTTGCAACTTTTGTTTGTGTTAAACCTAGCGCTAGTCTTCTAAGTTTTAGCTTGTTGCCCAAGTGTTTGTTAAAATTATCTTCCATTAAGACCCCTCTTAAGTAATATATAATTCTGATATTCAATATATATTTTAATAAGAGTGCAAGTCTAAAATGACCTAAAAAAAATTTATTTTTTCCTTATTTTATAGCTTGACAAAGGGTTTTTTACAGTAATTTGAATATAAAAATTGATGTTTTTTAATGAAATTATAATTATAAAATTTGGCTTAAAAAAAGTTTAGTCCTATCATTTTTAGGGTTAGCAAAAAATTCTTTTGTACTAGCTTTCTCTACTATCATTCCCTCATCCATAAAAATAACTTCATCGGCAACTTCTTTAGCAAAACCCATCTCGTGCGTAACAACTATCATGGTCATTCCTTGTTTGGCTAAATTTACCATTGCATCTAATACTTCTTTAATCATTTCTGGGTCCAATGCAGATGTTGGTTCATCAAAAAGCATTATTTTAGGCTGCATGCAAAGAGCTCTTGCTATTGCACATCTTTGTTGTTGCCCTCCTGATAATTGACCAGGAAATTTATTTGATTGATCGTCTATTTGTACTTGTTTTAATTGATTCATTGCTAATTCCTCAGCATCTTTTTTTGGCATTTTTTTTACCCAAATCGGAGCCAAAGTACAATTGTCTAAAATAGAAAGATGAGGAAATAAATTAAATTGTTGGAATACCATTCCAACTTCTGCTCTTACTTGTTCAATATTTTTTGTGTTTTCATTTAATTCAGTTCCATCAACTATAATTGATCCTTTTTGATGTTCTTCTAACCTGTTAACGCATCGTATTAACGTAGATTTTCCAGAACCAGATGGTCCACATACAACAATTTTTTTATTTTTTTCAACAGATAAATTAATATCTTTTAAAACTTGAAAATCACCGAACCATTTATTCATATTTTCTATTTTGATTATTGGATCAGACATTATTTATCTTTCAGTTTTGTATTTAAGTTCTAAATTGTAACTATATTTACTCATAGCATAACAAATTATCCAGAAAATTATAGCAGCAAAAACATAACCTTCCATGGCAAATCCTAGCCATTTTGGATTTGTTTTTGCTAATCCTAACATTCCAGCAATTTCCATTAACCCTACAACAAAAATTAGTGGGGTATCTTTAACTAATGCTAAAAAAGTATTTGCTATACCAGGAATTACTAGTTTTAACGCTTGAGGCAAAATCACAAAAATATGCATTTTCCAATATCCCATCCCAAGAGATTTAGCAGCATCGTATTGGCCTCGTGGTAGTGCTTGTAATCCACCTCTTATTACTTCTGCTACGTATGCAGCTTCAAATAAAGATATTGCGATAATTACTCTAACTAATTTATCCATGAAAAAATCTTCTGGTAAAAACATTGGAAACATTACAGATGACATGAATAAAACTGTTATTAAAGGAACCCCTCTCCAAAACTCTATAAACCCAACTGAAAAATATTTAATTGTAGGAAGATTTGATCTTCTACCTAAAGCTAATAACATTCCAATTGGAAAACAAAAAATTAAACAAAAAAATGAAACAATAAATGTCAATGATAAGCCGCCCCATGCTCCAGTTTCAACCCATTCTAATCCAAATGATCCCCCTGATATTAAATAGTATATTAATATATACGCAATTATTGGATAAATAATTACATAGTATAATGTTAAAAACTTTTTTAATTTTTGACCAGCAAAGTAACCAACAAAAGCAAGTGCAATTAATAAAATAAAAGATACATTTATTCTCCACTGTAATTCATTTGGATACATTCCATACATAAATCTTCTAAGCCATACTTTAATGTACGTCCAACATGCACCACTACCAGTACAAGCTTCTTTGGTATCACCTGCAATATTAGCATCAAATATGAACCAACTTAAAGATGGTGGTGTAGCCATAATTATTGCAAATATTATTAATAGGGTTAAAGCTCCATTAAAATTACTTGTGTTTATATTCTTGTTTAATAAATCTAAATATTTAAGACCTGAAAATTCAATTCTAATTAGGTGTAGACCAAACAATCCAATTATCAGTGGTAACAAAAGACTAACTGGACCTGGAAAATAAGAGGTTACATTAATATTAAAAAAAGAACTTAAAAAAACATCAAAAATACTTATAAAAAGTAAAGCTGATCCAGTGTATACATACACATATAGATTATTTTTATCTGGTTTTAAAAAATTCAGTTTATTCATTATTTTTCTTTAATTGCTATTTTTTTGTTATACCAGTTCATTAATGCTGATATTGCTAAACTAATTGACAAATATGTTAGCATTGTTATTGAAACAATTTCTATTGCTCTACCTGTTTGCATTAATGCTGTTCCAGCAAAAACTAGAACTAAATCTGGGTATGCTATTGCAGCAGCTAGTGAAGAGTTTTTAGTTAAGTTTAAGTATTGATTTGTTGTTGGAGGAATTATTATCCTTAATGCTTGAGGCATTATCACTAACTTTAAAACTTGTCTTGGTGTTAAACCAATAGATGCAGCAGCTTCTTTTTGGCCTTTGCTAACACCCTGAATACCCGCTCTTACACACTCTGCAATGAAAGTTGCTGTATATAAAGATAATGCCAAAACTAAAGCTATTAATTCAGGAGGCAAACTTAAAGCAGGTTCAAAAATAAATCCTGTTGCGGATAGTTGTTTTAGTACTGGGGTTTTTATTTCAAGATTAACACCACCAATTGCAAATGATAGTAACGGCAATAATAACAATAAACCTAATGATATATATAATACAGGTAACTGTTTACCCTCATTTTCTTGAATTTTTTTTGCATAACTTCTAATGATAAGTATAGAAATAATTGCCGCTAAAATTGAATATAAAAATACATCTAAATTATTCCAAACAAATAAAGGTACATAGTAGCCTTTAATTGTCATATATGTGGATCCAAACCAAGCCTCGGCATCTTGAGGTAAAGGTAAAGCTCTCAAGGCTGCAAAATACCAAAAAAATATTTGTAATAGTAATGGAATATTTCTAAAAAATTCTACATAAAAAGCTGCTGTATTTTTAATTAAGAAGTTCGGTGATAATCTTGCAATACCAACAATAACACCAATTACTGTACTTAAAATTATACCTATAAATGAAACTAATAAAGTGTTTAATAAACCTACAAAGTAGGCTCTAGCGTAAGAATGTGAACCGTCATATTCTATTAAAGAAAACTGTACATCAAATGATGACTCTTGTTTTAAAAAACCATAACCAAACTCAATGCCTCTATTATCCATATTAATCTGGGCATTATATGTAAAAAAGCCAAATACAAGTATAATAGCAAGAAGTGTTATTAACTGAGGAACAAATTTTTTGACTTTATTATTCATAAAAATTGATACTAAAAAAAAGGGCTAGATAAATCTAGCCCTTTTTAAAGTTTATTAAGATAAAATTATCTTGCAGGTGGTACGTAAAGTATTCCACCTTTAGTCCATAATTGGTTTGGACCTCTGTCAGGTAAAATACCAGTGTCAGCTATATTTCTCTTATAACTTTCACCGTAGTTTCCAACTTGTTTGATAATTCTTAAGTTCCACTCGTTATCTAAACCGAAAGCAGCACCTAATTCACCTTCAGCACCAACAAGTCTTTTAATAGCTGGGTTTTCTGAAGTTTTCATAGAGTCTGCATTAGCTGAAGTAATACCGTATTCTTCTGCTTCGATCATTGTATTCAAAGACCAACGAACAATATCTTCCCAAACAGAATCACCTTGTCTAACAACAGGGCCTAATGGCTCTTTTGAAATAGTTTCAGGTAACACTATGTGTTCGTCTGGGTTTTTCATTTTTGTTCTTTGTGCAGCTAAACCTGATTTGTCAGTTGTGTAAGTATCACATCTTCCATTATCATAAGCAGCAACAACTTCGTCAGCTTTTTCGAAAGCTACTGGTTCATAAGAAATTCCTCTAGAATTAAAGAAGTCTCTCATGTTTAACTCTGTAGTTGTTCCGATATTTGTACAAGCAGAGATTCCATTTTTAAATTGGCTCGTAGAAGTAATTCCAGAACTTTTTCTAACCATGAAACCTTGACCATCGTAGAAATTTACTCCAACGAAAGTAAGACCAATATCAGCATCTCTAGAAAGTGTCCAAGTTGTGTTTCGTGATAAGATATCAATCTCACCAGAAGTTAGAGCTGTAAATCTTTCTTTAGCACTTAGTGGAGTGAACTTAACTTTGTTCGCATCACCTAATACTGCAGCAGCAACTGCTCTACATACGTCAACGTCAACACCTGTCCAATTTCCTGATGCATCAGCATTAGAAAATCCAGGTAGACCTTGAGATACTCCACATCTTACAAAACCTTTCTTTTGAGTGTTTTTAAGAGTTTTTGACTTTTTTGCTGCCATTGTTTCAGTTGTAAAAGTAAACAGAACTGCAACTACTGCAACTAAAGAAGTCAATTGTTTTAAGTATTTAAACATATATCCCCTTTTATATTTATTTATTTGTTAACAAATAATTCAAAATAACTTTTGAATATTCTTAATTTAAGCATGATATATTTTTTGCTGCAAGCGAAAATAACATTAATAATATAGTATTTTTGATGCTTTAATGGCGCGCTCTGGAGGATTCGAACCTCCGACCTGCGGTTTAGAAAACCGATGCTCTATCCAGCTGAGCTAAGAGCGCATATAATTATAACTAGAATTTATAATAGTTATTTAATTTTTAAAAAGAAATTTTTTCAAAATAATTAACAATGTCAAAAGTTCAACCCTGCCGATAATCATGAAAAGTATCAAAAAATATTTGATAATGAAGTGTAAATTTTGAAAATCAAAGTCCTCTACACCAAACATTGAAGAATTTACCGTATTCATTAAAGTTAAAATTGAAATTTTGAATGCATTTTCAAAAGTAATCCCAAAAAAAGTAAGAAATAAAGAAAGAAATAAGAAAGATATTATAAATATCACTACTGATAAAAAATATTTATTAACAATTAAATTATCTAAACTAATTTCTGAAAATAAACGTTTACTATTATTAATATTTTTGGGTTTAACATGTGAAATTAAATTATTTAATGAAAAATTAAACAGAACATAGAGTTTTATAAATCTAATTCCTGAACTTGTAGAAAAAAAAGATCCTCCAATTATTACTAAAATCAAAAAAATAAAAGATAGATTTTTAGGACTATTTTCAAGAGAAAAACCAATATTCGAAACACTGCTTACTAAGCTAAAAAAAATTAAACTAAAATCATAATCAAAATTCAAAAAAGAAAAGAAAACTACTATTAAAAATAACAAATAAAAAAATAAATATAAATCTTCTTGAAAAAAATCTAAATTTCTATTTTTAAAAAAAACTAAATTATATAGTAAAAAAATACTAAAAAATGATGTTAACATTAACAACGAAAAGATCACTTGTTTAATATTAGAATTTAATACTAATGAAAGATTGTTAAATGGTAAAAAACCCCCTGAAGAAATTAACGTCATTGATAAATTAAATGAGTCAAAATTTCTAAAATCAAAAATTTTTAAAATAATAAATATGAAGATTGTTAATGAAGTATAAAGAATTAAGATTTTAAATGATTGTTTTAATGTTTCAAACGTATCAAATGTAATGAAATTTGTAAGAGATTTTTTTAAATTATTATCAAAAATATCTATAAGTAAAATGATTGAAAATAAAAAATATAAACCACCTATCCATTGGGTTGAAGATCTCCATAAAATTAAGCTTTGATCTAAATGTTTAATATTTTCAAAAATTGTAAAGCCTGTTGAAGTAAAACCAGATATTGTTTCAAAATAAGAGTCTAAAAAGGAAATATTATAAATGCTTAAAAAAAATGGTATTGATAAAATTAACGGTAATAAGAAATAACCTGATATTACAGTTAAAATTTTATGATAAATGCTAATTTTATAGGTATCTTTTTTTTTAAATAAAAATAGCAAACCGATAAACAATGATAAAATTAATGAGTAAACATAACTATCAATATTTAAATATAAATTAAAATAATAAGAATAAATAATATTAAAAAAAGATAAAACAAAAATTATTAGTGAAAAAATACCTAAATAAATTAAACTGAAATAGCTCATTTGTTATTAAATCGAACTAATACGAAACATATTTTCAACAAGTGGTAGCTGATTTATCTTTGCTAAAAATACAACAATGTCTTTTTTTTGAAAAACAAAATTTGATCTAGGTATAATAATTTCTTCTTTTCTTAAAATTGCTCCAATTCTTATTTCTTCTGGTAAATTTGAATTTTTAAGTTCTTTATTTACTAACTCAGAAGTTTCAATAATTTCTGCTTCAATCACTTCATATTCTCCATTCAAAATACTATAAGCATTTTCAATTGAACCTTTATGGACGTGTTTTAATATACTAGATACTGTATTCATTCGTGGATCTATTAGGTCATTAATTTTGAGTGATGATTGCAATAAAGAGTAATTAGGTTTGTTAATCAATGCCATTGTTCTTTTTTCTTTTGAAAACTTTTCAACAAGAACACTAACCATTAAATTATCTTCATCATCATTTGTTAATGCAAGCACTGTTTCAACTTCATTCAAATTAGCTTCGGTTAGAACATCTTCATCTAGTCCATCTCCATTTATAATAATTGAGTTATTTAGCTCCTTGGCTATAAGTTCTGCTCTCTCTTTATCTTTTTCTATTATTTTAATTCTTGCGTCATCAAAAGATTTTTCGATATTTTTAGCTAAATTAAATCCAATATTGCCACCACCAATTATTAATAATTTATTCGAAATTTTTTCATTGTGGCCAAATGCTGTTAACGTTTGTTGCATCTGTGCAGAGTTAATAATTACATATGCTTTATCATTTTCTTCAATTATGTCATTTTTTTTTAAAATGATAAATTTTTCATTTCTAATAACTCCAAGTATATGGGCTTCTAACTTTGGAAATTTTTTAGTTAAATCTTTAAGTTTGATTTTAATTAATGGGCAATTCTTTTCGATATTTATTTCAAGTAGTCTTATTTTGTTGTCAGCAAAAGGTACATTATCTAGAGCCCCTGGTGCTTCAAGTTTTCTTTGAATGGATTTAGCAATTTCTAATTCTGGCGAAATAATTACATCTATTGGTAGATTTTCTTTGCTATAAACTTTTGAAAATTTGGGATTTAAATAATCTTGAGATCTTATTCTAGCGATTTTTTTTGATATCTTAAAAACTGTATATGCAATTTGACAAATAAGCATATTGATTTCATCATTTTTTGTTACAGCGATTATCATATCTGTATTCGCACCATCTGCTTTTTCTAAAATTGATGGGTAGGTCGCCTTTCCTACTATACCTTTAACATCAAGAGAGTCGTTAATTTTTTGAATATCCTCACTAGACTGATCAATAACTGTTATAGAATGGTTTTGCTCACTTAATAGCTTTGCAATTGTAAAACCAACTCTCCCTGCACCACAAATAATAATATTCATTTAATTTAAATCTTTTACGCCTAATCCTTTTAACTTTCTGTGCAAAGCAGACCTTTCCATGCCTACAAATTCAGCAGTTTTGGATATATTTCCTCCAAATTTCTTTAATTGAGTTGTAAGGTATTCTTTTTCAAAATTCTCTCTAGCCTCTTTTAATGGTATAGATAAAGAGTTCTGAAGATTGTAATTATCTTCATTAGGTCTTTTTAGTGACTCTTTAATAATACTTGAAACTTTATCAATACTATCGGGCCCCAATATAGCAATTCTTTCAATTAAATTTCTTAACTCTCTAACGTTACCCGGCCAATCATAATTAATCAAATAATGATTATTTGTGTCAATATTAAATTTTTTCAAATTATAATTATGTGAAATTTTTTCTGAAAAATAATTAATTAACAATGGTATATCTTGAGTTCTATTTTTTAAATGGTCAATATTAATTTGAAATACGTTAAGCCTATGAAATAAATCTTCTCTAAAATTACCTAACTGAATTTCATTATTAATATCTTTAGTAGATGAACATATAATTCTAACATTAACTTTTATATCGTGATCTCCATTGATTCTTTTAAATTTTTGATCTGTTAAAACTCTTAAAATTTTAGATTGAGTTTCCAATGGTATTTCAGAAACTTCGTCAATTAATAATATACCTTCGGAAGCTTTTTCTAAGGCACCATAAGATATTGATCCATTTGTTTTTTCTTCTCCAAATAGTTCTTGTTCATATTTTTTCACATCCAATAATGCTCCATTTAAAATCACAAAGGGTCCATTTGATCGAGCTGATAATTTGTGTATTTTCCTTGCAATTAGTTCTTTACCAGATCCAGTTGGTCCATTAATGAAAATTCTACTTTCTGATAATGAAAGTTTTTGTATTTGATCTTTAATTTTTTCTATATTTGAACTCGAGCCAATTAATTCAAAAGAATGAAATAGCTTTGTTGATAATTCTTTATTTTGATTTTTTAGATTAAAGTTTTCTACTGCTCTCTTAACAAAATTCATTAATCTTTCTTGGTCAAAAGGTTTTTGAATAAATTCAAATGCACCAGATTTTAAAGATTTAACTGCCATTTCTATATTTGCATGTCCTGAAATAATTATTACTGGAATGTCTTTATTTTTACTTTTAATATGAGACAAAAGTTCAATCCCGTCATTATCACCTTTATCGAGTTTGACATCAATAATAGCTACATCGGGTAATTTTTTATCTATTTCTGCCAAAGCTTGATTATAATTTGCAGCAACCCTTGTTTTGTAACCTTCGTCAGAAATAAGATCCTGTAAAATACTTCTTATATCAGGATTGTCATCAATAATTAATATTTCAGCTGCCATTTTTTGAAAAATTTATTATAATTTTTGCACCAATTTTTTGTTTTATAAAATTAATTTTACTATTGTGGTCATTTATTATTTTATTAACAATCGACAATCCTAATCCAGATCCTTTTTTCTTTGTTGTATAATAAGGTTTTAAAATATTACTTAAATTTTCTTCTGAAAAACCTTCGCCATTATCAGTAATAGTTAAGGTTATATAATCATTTTTATTCTCAATTACTATATCAATTTTCTTAGAGAAATCGGGATTTTTTGATGCTTTTTCTTGAATACTCTCAATAGAATTTTTAACAAGATTAAAAAAAACTCTACTTATTTGCTCCCCATCACAAACAAAAAAATACTCTTTCTCATGGTTTAAACAATTGATCTTTATTGAGGTATCAATTTGATTTAATAGTCTAATATTTTCTGTAATTATATTTAATAAATTAATTTTTTTCATAACAGGCTTGGGCATTCTAGCAAAATCGGAAAATTCATTTACAAGGTTTTCAATCTGATTAATTTGTTTATTAATAGTTTTTAAATGATCATTAAAATTATTTTTTTCATCAGAACTCACAATCGAGGAATATTTATTTTTAAGTCTATCAATAGTGAGTTGGATAGGTGTTAATGGATTTTTAATCTCATGAGCTAATTTCCTTGCAATAGTACTCCATGCTTCGTGTCTTTCCTGTAAAATAAGTTTATCTTGCTGTTCTTTAAGCTGATCAATCATGAAATTAAAGTTTTTATTTAGAATTTCTAATTCTTTATCTGTCTTGATTTCAGGAACTTTAACCTGCAAATTCCCTTGACCAATTTTTTGCGATGCAAATATTAAATTTGATATTGATCTGAAAAATCTTGAAGAAAATTTAATTGCTATTGAAATAGATAAAAACAAAAGAAGCGATACAATAACAATATAAATAAGTATAAAAGATACTTTGATACCAGTTCTTTTATCTTCAACAGTATAATAAAAATTAATAGCCTCTTCAGACTCAGTTAAATAATTAGATATTTTTTGATCAAGAAATTTAACAACATAAACGTATGTATCTATATGTGAGGATAGTTTTTGAATTGCTGCAGTTTTATTTTCAGGCGCATTTATAATCTTTAAAGGTCTTTCATCGTTAAAAACCATTTCTAAAGCTTTTTCATTAGGTGGAATAAATTCTTTATTGTTAGTAATGGTTGAAAGTAATAAATTGCCAGAACTATCTATTAAATGTATTTCATCAACATCTCTTACAAATTTTTGAGTTATCAATAAGTTTTTAAATCTTGTAGGGTTGTCATAAAAAATATTAACATTTTTATTTAAATCTAAAGCTATAAGAACTGTATCAGATTCAATTTTATTCCTAACATCGTCCACATAATTTTTGGCTATTTCGTAGGAATTATTTACAGCAGTTGTAATTTTTTTATCAAAATATTTTTCTAGTGCGAAAGAAAAAAGAAACAATGAAAATACTGAAATAAGTATTGAAGGTATTAAAGTAAACAAAGAAAAAAACGCAATATATTTCTTATTTGCTTTTGATCCATCCGCATTAATATCATATTTTAAAGAATTTTTTATCTCAGAAAAAATTAATGCAAAAAAAATTAATAATAGGACAACATTTGATATGAGCAATGATTGTAGATTAGTTTGGTTAAGATCTAAAAAACTTTTATTTATAAACGTCAAAAACGTTAAAAAACCAACAGAAAGTGTAACTATAAAAATGACAGTTATAAAAATATTTTTTTTGATAAAATCAAACATTATGCAATAAATAAACTAAATATATAATTTATACATGAGTAATTATTTTATAATACTAGCAGCTGGAGAAAGTAAAAGATTTAATTCGTACATTCCTAAACCTTATATTGTTTATAGAGGAAAGCCCATAATTCAACACTCAATTGATAAGGCTAAAAAGTGTAAAAAAATAAAGAAAATATTAATAGTAATAAATAGAAAACATAAAAAGTTTATAAAAACTCTAAATATAAAAAAATTAAAAATTGTATACGGTGGAAAAACAAGAGCTGAGTCATCTTATAAAGCCTTGCAAAGTATTAAAAATAACAAAATTAAAAATGTATTCATTCATGATGCAGCTAGACCAGATTTTTCATTAGAATTATTAGATAGATTGATAAAAGAGTTAAAGAATAATAAATCTGTTATACCTGCAACTAAACCAACTGATACGGTAAAATTTAAGAATAAAAATTTAATAATAAATCTAGATCGTGACTACATTTATCTAACACAAACACCTCAAGCATTTGATTATAATGAATTATATAAATTACAAAATAATAAAAGTTCAAAAATAACAGACGATGCAAATCTATTCATAAGAGCTAATAAAAAAGTTAAAATTATTGCTGGAGAAAATAAAAATAGAAAAATTACAAAAAAAATAGATATAAATAATAATGAAACTAAATATGGTATTGGCTTTGACATTCATAGATTGGTGAATAAAAGAAAATTATATCTAGGTGGTATCAAAATTAAATCTAAATTAGGCACACTTGGACATTCAGATGGTGACCCTGTTTTACATGCGATTACTGATTCTATTCTTGGGGCATGTAAAATGGGAGATATTGGTCAAAAATTTTCAGATAAAAATAAAAAATTTAAAAATATAAGATCGACTATACTTTTAAAAAAAATTATTAATAAAATAAAAGAAAAAAATTTTTTTATAAATAATATCGATATTAATATTATTACTCAAACACCTAAAATTTCAATTTATAAAAACAAAATGATAAAAACTATTGCAAAAATTTGCGAAACATCACCCTATCAAATAAACATTAAAGGAAAAACTACTGAAAAGTTAGGTTTAATAGGAAAAGAAAAAGCTATTGCCTGTGAAGTAATAACCTCGGTTATAAAGTATGATTAAAAAAATTAATTTTTTATTTGTTACCATTTTTGGTATTGGTAAAATTAGTAAAATACCAGGAAGTATTGCGTCGCTTGTAACTATTTTATTTTTATACTTTTTGTTTCACATTTTAAATATTTCCCCTGAAATTATTTTAATATCAATAATAATAATTTTTTTTATATCTCTTTATGCTGTAAATATTTTTATTAAAAATTTGGATAATAAAGATCCTAAAGAAGTTGTTATTGACGAGCTCATCGGCCAATCAATTCCCATAAGTCTTTATGAAATTGCACATGAAGGATCAAAAGAGATCAACCAAGTATTAACTTTTTATTTTATTATGTTCATTTTATTTAGAATTTTTGATATCGCCAAACCTTATCCTGTCAGTTATTATGATAAAAATTTCAAAAATAGTTTCGGTGTTATAATGGATGATGTCTGTGCTGGACTTTATGTTGTAGCAGTTCTTGTTCTATATATGGTTATTACTTCGTGAAAAAACTTTCTAAAAAATTGGTTCAATTATTAAAAAAGAAAAAACTTAAAGTTTCCTTTGCTGAATCTTGTACGGGTGGCTTGCTTTCTAGTACAATTACTTCAATTAGTGGCTCTTCTGAGATTTTTACACTTGGATTAGTAACCTACTCTAACCAATCTAAAATAAATACTCTCAATGTTCCTAAAAAAATAATAATAAAATATGGAGCGGTAAGCTTTGAAACTTGTTTATCTATGGTAAAAAATTTAAATAGAATTAGTAAAACAAATATATCTGTTTCAATTACCGGAATTGCAGGTCCTAAAGGTGGCACTAAACAAAAACCGGTTGGCTTAGTGTTTATTGGTATTAAAAAAGGTAGTAAAACATTGGTTAAAAAGTATTTATTTAAGAATAAAAAAAGATCCTCAATTCAAAGATCTACGGTTTATAAGGCTTTAAATTTAATATTAAGCTTTATTAAATAATTCTTCTGCTCTTTTTTGAAAAGCATCAGCTATCTTATTTAAACCAAATTGAAATGATTTAGTCATAACTATATTTAAAAAATGATTTTTTAATTCAAAATCAACTTCAAAAGAAACTTCTGTAGTTTCATTTTCCTCTTTAAAATGCCATTTATTCTCTAGATATTTTAAAGGTCCATCAAGATTAGTTACATAAATAGAATCTTCTTTTTTATTTAATTTAACATCACTTTTGTAAGTATCTTTAAAAGGTCCTTTTCCAATTGTTAAGTCGGCAACTATTAATAAAAAATCGCCCTGCTCTTTTCTTTCATATATTTTTGCATTTAAACAAAATGGAACAAAAATTGGATAATTTTCAATATCGAGTACTAAATCAATCAATTGGTCCTTAGTACATTCAATAGATCTTTTAACTGATGCTTTGGGCATTAGTTTGGTTTATTCTGTTTTTCTGAAGTTCTGCAAAATCTTTATCCGCATGGTAAGAGGATCTTGTTAGTGGAGAAGAAGAAACCAATAAAAAACCTTTTGATTTTGCTATAAGTTCTAACTCCTTAAACTCTTCTGGTTTATAATATCTATCTAAAGGATGATGTTTAACTGATGGTTGTAAGTACTGTCCTATAGTTAGAAAATCTACTTGAGCCGATATAAGGTCGTCCATAACTTGTAAAATTTCATCTTTATTTTCACCTAGTCCAACCATTAAACCAGACTTGGTAAAAATATTTTTATCTATTTCTTTTACATTTTTTAAAAGTTCGAGCGAAGCAAAATATCTAGATCCAGGTCTTACTTTTCTATAAAGTCCTGGAACTGTTTCAATATTATGATTAAAAACATCAGGTTTAGATTCTATAACTTTTTTATATGAATCACCTTTTCTTAAAAAATCTGGTGTTAAAACTTCTATTGTTGTAGTTGGATTAATTTTTTTCGTTTCTTTTATAACTTCATTAAAATGACTTGCTCCTCCATCATCAAGATCATCTCTATCTACAGAAGTAATGACTGCATGTTTTAAATTTAATTTTTTTACAGCATTTGCGATTTTAATTGGTTCTAGAAGATCAAGTGGTTTTGGTTTTCCGGTAGCAACATCACAAAAAGCACAAGCTCTAGTACAAGTTTCACCCATAATTAAAAAAGTTGCATGTCTTTTACTCCAACACTCAGTAATATTTGGACAGTTAGCTTCCTGGCAAACAGTTTTAAGATTATATTGATTTACTATAGTTTTAGTTAAAAAAAATTCCTGGCTATTTGTTAGTTTAGATCTTATCCAGCTTGGTTTTTTTTTAATTGGGTTAACTGGTTTGTTTACTTTTTCAGGGTGCCTAATTATCATCGTAATTGATTATATAAACTGTCTCATTTTTTTTTCCCAATAAAAATTTGTCGCGTATAAGAAATTCTACGTAATCTAAGTCTAAATTATCTGTAAGTAACGAATTTTTTATCTCTAATTTATTTATTTTTAAAGATAATTGCATTTCTTCGTTTTTTAAATCTTTAAGAATTTTATTTTTTTTAAAATATGAAAAAAGTCCTCTTTCTCCATTTAAAAGACTAAATATAAAATAAAGCATTAAAAAAATTGATATATATAAAAAATAATTTTTTTTTATTTTTGACAACATTAATGAATTTTATTCATTTTAGCTCTTTTTCCTAGCCCTTCTTCTATTCTAAGTAATTGGTTATATTTTGCTACTCTTTCTGATCTTGCCAAAGACCCTGTTTTAATTTGGCTGGAATTTGTA
Source organism: uncultured Pelagibacteraceae bacterium (assembly GCA_902588255.1). Classification (GTDB taxonomy): domain Bacteria; phylum Pseudomonadota; class Alphaproteobacteria; order Pelagibacterales; family Pelagibacteraceae; genus Pelagibacter. The sequence continues at coordinate 33,018 of CACIOK010000005.1, read as the reverse complement.
CCTACGGCTAAGTCGGAGATAAAAGTATCTTCGCTATCGCCTGATCTATGCGAAATTATTGTTTCATAGCCAATAGTTTGAGCAAACTTAATAACCTCTAAAGTTTCGGAAACACTGCCTATTTGATTAAGTTTAATCAAAATAGCATTTGATGAATTATTTAAAAAACCTTTTTTTAACCTTTCAAGATTTGTGACATACAAATCGTCTCCAACAATTTGTGTTTTTTTAATAGAGCCCATTAATCTGGTCCAAGACAGCCAATCATTTTCTGAAAAAGGGTCTTCAATCGACTTAATTTTATATTTGTTAATAATTTTTATATAATTTTTTATTGATTTATCAACATTTTCAAATTTTTTTGAGTGTATTGAATAAAGATTTTTTTTAAATAATTCATTAGCAGCTACATCAAGACAAATAGATACGTCTTTACCATTTTGAAATCCAGATTTATTAATTGCTTTTACTATCAAATCTAAAGCATCCTCATTCCTACTGATCATTGGCGCAAAACCACCTTCATCACCCACTGATGTAGATAAGCCTTTTTTTTTTATCAAACCTCTTAAATTATTTATTACTATAAAACATATCCTTATAGCTTCTGAAAAACTTTTTGCTTTATCTGGTCTGATCATAAACTCTTGAATTCTTAATCCATTATTTGCATGAGCTCCACCATTTATTATATTCATTAATGGGTAAGGTAATTTATAATCTTTTTTAACCAGAAAACTTTTGTATAAAGGAATTCTTTTTAATTTAGCAGAAAGCTTTTTAACTGCCATTGAAACAGATAAAATAGCGTTAGCACCAAGTTTTGTTTTTTGCTTTGTTCCATCTAAATTGATTAATAATGAATCTATTTTTTCTTGATTATGTACGTTTTGATTTTTAAGTTTTTTTGAAATTATTTTATTTACCAGATTCACTGTACTAAGAACACTTTTGCCTAAATATTTTTTATTATTCTTATCTCTTTTTTCAAAAGCTTCATAACTTCCAGTTGATGCGCCCGACGGACATATAGCAGATGAACTAGTGTTTTTAGAAAATACTTCCGCTTCAATTGTTGGGTTTCCTCTACTGTCAAAAACTTGACGTGCTATAACCTTTGATATTTTGCTCATCTAATCTTTTATCAAATTATCTATTTCAGAAATTTGTTTTAATAAATTTTCTAATTTATCTAATGGAACCATATTAGGGCCATCAGATGGAGCATTGTCTGGGTCTTGATGTGTTTCAATAAAAACTCCAGCTACTCCAACTGCAACAGCAGCTCTTGCTAGATATTCTACAAATTCTCTTTGTCCACCACTTTTTTCACCAAGTCCGCCTGGTTGTTGAACAGAATGAGTTGCATCAAAAATGACTGGGTAACCATTTTTTGCCATTATTGGTAATGAACGCATATCAGATACCAATGTGTTATATCCGAAACTCGCACCTCTTTCTGTGACTAAAATATTATTATTTCCAGAGTCGGAAATTTTTTTAGTTACATTTACCATGTCCCATGGCGCTAAGAACTGACCTTTTTTTACATTTATAATTTTATTAGTTTTTGCTGCAGCAATTAACAAATCAGTTTGCCTACAAAGAAATGCTGGTATTTGTAATATATCTACATGTCCAGATACAATTGAACATTGATCTATATTATGTACATCAGTTAAGATAGGTACATCTAATTCTTTTTTAATTTTATCGAAAACAGGTAAAGATTTATCTAGGCCTGCTCCCCTTTTACCCTTGAGACTAGTTCTGTTAGCTTTATCAAATGAAGTTTTATAGATAAATCCCATATTAAATTTTGAAGTAATTTCTTTAATCTTTCCTGCCATATCCATAGCGTGTTGTTCAGTTTCTAGCTGACAAGGGCCTGCTATTAAACAAACTTTTTTGTTATTTGAAATTTCAATATTGTTACAATTTACAGTAATATTTTTCATCTATGATTTTTTGCAGCTTTGATAAATGATGAGAATAATGGATGTGGAGCTAAAGGTCTAGATTTAAATTCAGGATGGAATTGAACTCCTACAAACCAAGGATGATTTTTTAACTCTATTATTTCAGGTAGTTTTTTGTCAGGTGATAAGGCTGAAAAAATCATACCTTTTTTCTCAAATTTATCTTTATAATTAATATTTACTTCGTATCTATGTCTGTGTCTTTCCTTTATAAATTTTGAACTATATATTTTTTTTATTAAAGAATTTTCTTTCAATCTTGCCTCATAAAGACCAAGCCTCATGGTTCCACCTAATTCTTTATTCGTTCCTTTAATAATTACACCGTCTTTATTCCACTCAGTTATTAATCCTACGATAGGTGTGCCCCTAGAACCAAATTCACTTGATGTAGCATTTTTAATATTTAGTTGGTTTCTTGCAAACTCGATAATTGCCATCTGCATTCCAAAACATATACCCAGAAAAGGAATTTTATTTTTTCTAGCATAACTTATTGCTGCAATTTTACCTTCTGTTCCTCTTTTACCGAAGCCGCCAGGTATTAATACACCAGAAATATCTTTTAATTTTTTCTTTATTTCTGAAACTTTTAATTTGTCAGATTCTATTCTTATAAGTTTAACTTTAATATTGTTTGCAATCCCACCATGAGTTAACGCTTCATCAAGTGATTTATAAGCATCTTTTAAATTTACGTATTTACCTATGATTGCTATATTAACAGACCTTTTGGTATTAAGCACATTTTTGGTTATTTTTTTCCATGGATTTAAATTAACATTTTTTTTTGATTTTATTTTGAAATAATCAAGGACCTGTTTATCAAGTTTTTCATTGTAAAAACTAATTGGTGCTTCATATATTGTTTTAACATCTACTGTCTCAATTACATTTTTAATATCAACATTGCAGAATAAAGATATTTTTTTTCTTTGCTCATAAGGTATTGGCCTTTCGGATCTACAAATAATAATATCAGGTTGAATACCGATGCTTCTTAGTTCCTTAACTGAGTGTTGAGTGGGTTTAGTTTTTATTTCATCAGATGCTTTCATGTAAGGAACTAATGTCAAATGAATAAACATAGTATTTTTTTTACCTACATCATTAGAAAATTGTCTTATTGCTTCAGCAAACGGTAAACTCTCAATATCTCCAATTGTCCCTCCAATTTCACAAATTACAAAATCTTCTTTTGCAACATCATCTTTAATAAATTCTTTAATTCTGTCTGTAATATGAGGGATGACCTGAACAGTTTTTCCAAGATATTTTCCTTTACGCTCTTTTTTCAAAACATCATTATAAATTCTTCCAGTAGTAATGTTGTCAGATTTTTTTGCTGAAATACCAGAAAATCTCTCGTAATGTCCAAGATCTAAATCGGTTTCTGCGCCATCATCAGTTACAAACACTTCTCCATGTTGAAAAGGACTCATGGTTCCGGGGTCTACATTTAAATATGGATCAAGTTTTCTGATTCTAACTTTAAAACCTCTTGATTGAAGAAGATAAGCTAGCGAAGCTGATGATAGTCCTTTTCCAAGTGATGAGACCACGCCGCCAGTGACAAATATATATCGCGCCATGGAATTATGTTATAGACGATATATTTAAAATTTAAAACTATTAATTATTATTTTCAGGAATTTCTGGTTCATCTCCAGCATTTTCCTCTGTTTTATCAATAACTGACATTGATGAAGGAATATCCTCTCTAGAAATGATTGTTAAACTAAGGCTGCAAACAATAAATAAAGTTGCTACTACTGCTGTTGCTTTGGTAAAAAAATCACCCGCAGATCTTGAAAACATGAAATTTTCTTGAGAAACGCCTATGCCCAAAGCACCACCCTCAGATTTTTGAATTAAAACCAGCAGTACTAATAAAATTGCAAATATGATGTTAAGAACAAGTAAAATATTTTCCATGACAGTTAAATAATAGTTTTTTTAACTATATCAATAAAATTATTTGCCTTTTGTGAGGCTCCTCCTATTAAAAAACCATCAATATTGTTTATTGCAGCTAAATTTTTAGCATTTTTAGGATTAACTGACCCACCATATAAAACTTTAGGATTTTTAATTCTAAACTTATTTTTTAAAATTTTTTTAATAAAAGTTATGTTTTTTTCTAACTCAAAAGATCTGGGTACAGCGCCAGTACCAATTGACCAAACAGGTTCATATGCAATTAAAATTTTATTTAAATTATTTATTTTAAATAGTCCTTTTAAAATTTGTTTACTTAAAATTTGATTTGTTTTTTTCTTCTTTTTTTGAATTAATGTTTCACCAATACAAAATATTATTTTTAAACCAGATTTTATTGACGAATTTATTTTTTTATTTATTTGACTGTCTGTATCGCCCATATTTCTATTTTCAGAATGTCCAATAATTACATAATTTGAACCTATATTTTTTAACATGCTTGGACTTATAGAGCCTGTAAATGGTCCATTTGAGATTTCAAAATGACAATTCTGCGCACCAAGTTCAATTCGAGTTTTTCTAATTTTTTTTGAAAAGGAGTCCAGCAAAGTATATGGTGGACAATAAATTAACTTAAATTTTTTCCTTTTATACTTACTTGAAAAATTAATAACTTTATTTAATGATTTAAGCGACTTTAAATCGCCAAACATTTTCCAATTTGCAATAAAATACATATATTTATTTGTCATAATGAAAATTTTAATCTATAGGTTTGTCTTTTATAGTTCAATAAATTAAAAATTAGAAAATGTTAAACAAAATAAGAAACTTTGCAAAAACAAAATTAGCAGGTGTTTTTGTTGGTATACTAATTATACCATTTGTCTTATGGGGGATGGGTGGTGTTTTTAGTGGAGGCAATACCAATAATGTAGCCAAAATAAATAATGAAAATATATCAACTCAAGATTTAATGAACTTTTTAAATACTTCAAATATTGATAAAAACACAATTAGAGATAATTTAGAAAATAAAGTTTTAGAACAATTGGTTTCAACGTTAGTATCAGAAAAATTACTAGAAATGGAAATAAAAGATTTAAATCTTGTAATTTCTGAAAAATCATTAGCAAATAATATTAAAAAAAATCCAAATTTTTTTGACGATAATAATAATTTTTCAAGGATAAAATACGAAAAATTTTTATTAAGCAATAACATTACAGCAGCTGAATTTGAACTAAGAGTTAAAAAAAATGAATTACAAAAAAAACTGTTTTATTATATAGGTGGAGGTATTAACTCTCCTTTTTTTATAACTAATAAAACTTTTAAAGAACAAAAAAGTAAAATAAATTTAGATTATATAAATTTAAATAATGCCTACGTTAAAAAAAATAATATTTCAGACGAAGATATTGATAAATTTATTAATGAAAATTCTGAGGATTTAAAAGAAGAATTTATTAGCTTTTCTTATTTAAAAATTACACCAAAGAATTTAATTGGAATAGATGATTATAATCACGATTTTTTCAATAAAATTGATGAAATTGAAAATGAAATGTCAAATGGCGTGACAATTAAAGATGTGGCTACTAACTTTAACTTAAAACTTATCAAAAAAGAAAACTATATTAAAAACAGTGAAAGTGATCCAGTAGAAAAAAAAATTTATGAAATGAAAGACACAGAAATTCAACTTTTTGACGAAGGAAATTTTTATGTCTTATATGAAATAAGTGACGTAAATAAATTTTTACCAAAAAAAAATGATAAAAAATTTAGAAATAGAGTAACTGAAATACTCTTTGAGAGAAAAAAGTATGACTTTAATAGAAAGATATTGAATGAGATTAGTAATAAAAAATTTACTCAAAGTAAATTTGAAGAAATAATAACTAAAAATTCAATTAAAAAAGAAAAAACTCAAATAAATTCAATTGAAGATGAAAAAATATTTACTAATAATTCAATCAAATTAATTTATTCAATGTCACAAAACTCCTTTGGTTTAGTGAATGATGAAAATGATAACATATATATAGTTAAAATAGTCGGTATTAATAATGAAAATATTTCAAAAAATTCAGAAGAATTTAAAATTTATGAAAATAAAGGTAAAAATAAATTAAAAGATCAAATGTACTCATCTTATGATAATTTTTTAAACGAAAAATATAAGGTTAAAATAAATCAAAAAACAATTGAAAGAGTGAAAAATTACTTTAAATGATGATTAATAGAAACTTAAAAGATTTCAAGTTTCAACACAAACAGAAAAAAAATCAAGTACTATTTATTTCAAAAAAATCTAATAGAGATAAAGAAATTTTAAATCTTATTAATAATTTTTTAATTGAAAAAAATAGTTTTGTTTTTGAGTCAGTTGAAAAAGGAGTTATTAAAGGAAGGTATACAATATTTGGAAAAAAACCTGATAAAATATGGGAGTTTAATGGTAATAATGCTTATAATATAGATAATTTAAATAAGAAAAAAAAAATTAAAGGCGATCCTAAAAAAATATTAGAAAATTTAATAGAAAGTTTTAGGTTTAAAACTCCAAAAAATTTACCACCAATTTGCTCATTATTATCAGGCTTTTTTTCATACGACATTATTAGATATATTGAGAAAGTTCCCAATACTTGCAAGGATGATTTAAAACTTCCTGATGTTAGAATAATGAGGCCTAAAATATTAATAATTCACGATAATTTAAAAAAAAAAATTTTTTATATTGTTAATATTTTTAAAGACGAAAAGATAAATGATTATAAAAAGAGATATGATGAAATTAAAAATGAATTAATTAATTTGAGTATTCAATCTCAAATTACAAGCAAAGAAAATTTATTGAAACCTGTATCTAAAGCAAACATTGTTAAGTCAAATACTTCAAAAAATAGGTTTATTAACATGGTTAAAAAAGCAAAAAAATACATCAAAATTGGTGATATTTTTCAAGTGGTGTTAAGTCAAAGATTTGAAACTAAGCTAATTAAGCAACCATTGGATATTTACAAAAAGTTAAGGATTACCAATCCATCCCCTTTTATGTATTTTTTCAATTTTCACGATTTTCAAATTATAGGGGCAAGTCCTGAAATATTAGTAAGATTAAGAGATAAAAAAATTACAATTAGACCTATAGCCGGAACAAGGCCTAGAGGAAAAAATAAAAAACAAGATAAATTTAATATGAAAGATTTACTTAGTGATAAAAAAGAGTTATCGGAGCATTTAATGCTTTTAGATTTAGGAAGAAATGATGTTGGAAAAGTTTCAAAAATTAATACAGTAAAAGTCACTGAAAAATTTAATATAGAAAAATACTCACATGTAATGCATATAGTATCCAATGTAATTGGTGTTTTTAATAATAATTACTCTAAATTTAAATCTCTATTAGCTGGATTTCCAGCTGGCACTGTTTCTGGTGCACCTAAAATTCGTGCAATGGAAATTATAGATGAGCTTGAAACTTCAAAAAGAAAAGTCTACGCTGGTGGAATTGGTTATTTTTCTGCTAACGGTGAATTTGATACATGTATTGCATTAAGAACAGCTTTGGCAAAAAATAATAAATTTTATGTTCAAGCTGGAGCAGGAATTGTTGCAGATAGCAAACCAAACAAAGAATACGAAGAAACTGTGAATAAAGCTAAAGCTTTATTAAGTTCTATAAAATAATGAAAGTTTTATTAATAGATAATTACGATAGTTTTACATTTAATTTATATCATTATATTTCATCATTAAAAAATGAAGTTCAGGTAGTAAGAAATGATGAAATTACAAGTAATCAAATTATTAAATCAAATTTTCAAAAAATTGTAATTTCTCCTGGTCCTGGAAATCCAAACAGTGCGGGAAATTGTATTAAAATTGTTAAATCCTTATACAAAAAAATTCCTATCCTTGGAGTTTGTTTGGGTCATCAGGTAATTGGCCAAGTATTTGGATCCAAAATAATACAAGCAAAAAAATTGATGCATGGAAAAACTAGTAAAATTAAATCTAAAAAAATTGGTATATTAAAAAATTTACCAAGTACTTTTCAAGCAACAAGATACCATAGTCTTATAATTGATAAAAAAACATTTTCCAGAAATCTTGAAATAACTGCAGAAACAGAAGATGGAATAATTATGGGCATTCAGCATAAAAAATATAATGTTCATGGTGTTCAATTTCATCCGGAAAGTATTAAAACGACTATTGGTATTAAAATATTAAAAAATTTTATAAATTATAATAAATAATGGAAAAATTTTTAAAAAAATTAAAAAATAAAGAAAATTTAACATTCGATGAGTCTAAACGGGCATTTGAAATTTTAATGAATGGTAAAGCTTCTGATCAAGAAATTTATGATTTTCTTACCTTTCTTTCTGCAAAAGGAGAGGTTTCTGATGAAATTAGTGGTGGAGTACATGTATTAAGAGAAAAATCAAAAAGAGTTAATGTCAAAGATTGTATTGATACATGTGGAACTGGGGGTGATGGAAAAAATACATTAAATATATCTACAGCTTCAGCTTTGTTGCTAGCAAGTATGGGAACTAAAGTTGCGAAACATGGAAATAAGGCTGTTTCATCAAAATGTGGGTCTGGAGACGTTTTAGAAGCTTTAAAAATTAAAATTAATTTAGAACCTCATGATATTGAAAATCAAATTAATAAAAATAATTTTGGTTTTATGTTTGCACCAAATTATCACAGTGCTATGAAATATGTCGGCCCTACTAGAAAAAAAATAGGTAAAAGAACTATATTTAACATGATTGGTCCATTGAGTAGTCCTGCGTTAGTTGAAAGACAGGTTGTTGGTGTTTTTGATAAAAAATTACTTAAAACCTTTGCAAATGGACTTAAGAATTTAAATATTAAATTTGCATGGATAGTGAATAGCGAAGATGGTTTAGATGAAATTTCACCTTATGCTAAAACTAACGTTGTGCAATTAAAAAATGGTCAATTATCAGATATAATAATTAATCCAAGCGACTTAAATATAAATGCTGAAAATTTCTCAAACTTGCTGGGTGATGATTCAAAATTTAATGCTAATAAAATAATCGAAATTTTTACAGGTAAAGATAATGATTTTTCAAAGGCTGTTTGCTTAAATGCTGCAGCAGGTCTTATTGTATCAGAAAAACATAATGATTTTAATAAAGCTTATATAAATGCAAGAGAACATATTTTAAGTGGTAATACTTTTAAACATTTAACTGATATCCAAAATGGCTGAAGATATATTAAAAAAAATTATTGGAAAAAAAATCACTAAAATTGATATTTTAAAAAAAAATATTTCAATAGATTCATTGCAAGATAAAATTGCTAAAAATAATTTATTTATTAATTTTAAGGAAAAAATAGAAAAAAATATTAAGTTAGACAAAATTTCAATTATAGCTGAAATTAAAAAAGCTAGTCCTTCTGCGGGTATTATTATTAAAGATTATGACCCATTGAAAATTGCTGAAATATATAACTCCAACAAAGCTACTTGCTTATCTGTTTTAACTGAAGAGGATTTTTTCTTTGGTGATCTAACGCACATATATAAAATTAAGCAAAAAATAAATTTACCAATCTTGTGTAAAGATTTTTTTGTTGATCCATTTCAAATTCATTTAGCAAAAAGTTATGGTGCTGATGCTATTTTAATTATTATCGCAGGTATAAGCGATAATTTAGCAGACCAATTGTATGAAGAAGCTATTAAATTAAAAATGTCAGTAATTGTAGAAGTTCATACTGCTGAGGAAGCAAAAAAAGCTCTTAGATTTAATGATGCATTAATAGGTATAAATAATCGTAATCTTAAAACTCTTAAAACAGAAATAAGCACAACTTATGAACTTAAAAATATCTTAACAAATCATACTGGACCATTAATTTCTGAAAGTGGAATTAAAACAAAAGAAGAACTTTTAGAAATTAATAAAAATACAAATATAAAAACTTTTTTAATTGGTGAATCACTTTTGAAGAACTTGGATAAAAATTCAATTTTTTCTGTTCTTTAGTTAAATTAACCCCTATTTTGTTGAATTTTAAGCTATTGTTAATTAAGAAGAACTTTTGTAGAACAGATTCTGTACGATATTTGTTCTATGTTAACTAAAAAACAAAAAAACCTTCTATTATTTATCAACAAGAAGTTGAGGACTTCTGGTGTGTCACCTTCTTATGAGGAAATGAAAGAGTCTTTAAATTTGAAGTCAAAGTCAGGAATTCATAGACTTATTAGTGCTTTAGAGGAAAGAGGTTTTATTAAAAGACTTGCCCATAAAGCACGAGCATTGGAAGTTATAAAACTTCCTGAAACAGCTTCAGCAAATGATATATACAATAGTTTTTCACCCAGCGTAATTAAAGGTGGTTTAGATGAAGAAAATGTTAATAACGCTGATGCTGCTGAAGTGCCAGTATTAGGAAAAATAGCAGCCGGAACTCCTGTTGAAGCTATTCAAAATGAAGTTTCAAGAATTCCATTACCAAGTAATTTAGAAAAAAATGGTGAATATTTTGGTTTAAAAGTTCAAGGAGATTCAATGATAGAAGCTGGCATAAATGAAGGTGATACAGTTATTGTAAAAAAATCTGATACAGCTGAAAATGGAAAAATCGTAGTTGCTTTGATTGATGATCATGAGGCTATGCTTAAAAGAATTAGACGAAAAGGCAAAACTATAGCGCTTGAAAGTGCCAATAGGAACTATGAAACTAAAATCTTTGGCCCAGATAGGGTAAAAGTTCAAGGTGTGTTAGTATCTTTATATAGAAACTTCTAATAAAATAGTCTAAACATTTCTAATGTCTAAAGTAGCAACAAGATTTGCTCCATCTCCAACTGGTCCTCTTCATATAGGTGGTGTCAGAACTGCATTGTTTAATTGGTTATTTTCTAAAAATAAAAGTGGCACCTTTCATTTAAGAATAGAAGATACAGATAAAGAAAGATCAAAAGATGAATACAAGCAACAAATTATTAAATCATTAAAATGGATAGGTATTGAATACGATGGTGAAGTATACTTACAGTCTGCAAAAATAAAAAACCACTTAGAAGTTGTAAGCGAATTGTTAAAAAATGGAAATGCTTATAAATGCTATTGCTCAAATGAAGAAATAGAGGAGCAAAAAAAAAGAGCTAAACAAAAAAAAATTCCTTATATTTACAATAGAAAATGGAGAGATATAAAAGAAGTTAATGCTCCAAAAGATATAAATCCAGTTATAAGATTTAAAAGCAAAATTGATGGATCTACCGTATTGAAAGATTTAGTACAAGGAGATGTACAAATTGATAATAATACTATTGAGGATTTTGTTATTTTAAGAAATGATGGGACACCAACTTATAATTTGTCTGCATCTGTAGATGACCATCAAATGAAAGTAACTCACATAATTCGAGGTGATGATCATAAAATCAATACATTTAAACAAATGCAAATCTATTTGGCCATGAAATGGGAACTCCCATCTTTTGCTCACATTCCACTAATCCACACTACAGAGGGAAAAAAACTATCCAAAAGGGACAAAGCATCAACTCTAGATGACTACTCAAAAATTGGAATTATGCCCGAAGCTTTAAGAAATTATTTATTAAGATTAGGTTGGTCTTTCAAAGACAAAGAAATATTCACTTTAGATGAAAGTATCAAACATTTTAATTTAGAAGGTATAGGCAAGTCTCCATCAAAATTAGATATCAGTCGTATTTTATCAATGAATGAACACTATATTAAAAATATGAATGAAACTAACCTATACAATAGGTTAAATGAATACTGCATAAACTACAAAGAAAAAATTGATTCAAACAAAGAAGATAAGATCAAAAAATCACTATTATTTCTTAAAAATAAAGCAAAAACTTTAGAAGATATTTACAACAATTCTAAATATATAATATCAGACTTAGTTAAATTTAATGATGAAGACTTAAAATTAATTGATACTTCAGCTAAAAAAATAATATCAGAATTTACAAGCAAAATTTCAAAAATAAATGAACTTAAAAAAGAAACTTTGGAACCAATTATTAAGGAACTTATTAAATCAAACAATGTAAATTTTAAAGGTGTTGGTCAACCATTAAGGATAGCTTTAACAGGATCTAAATTTGGCCCAGGAATTTACGATATAATTATTTCACTTGGTAAAGAAGAAGTTATCAAAAGATTAAGCAACAAGATACTTGCTTAATATTTTTGCAGCTTCATCACTTGAAGAACTTTTTGATCTTATTTGATCCAAAGTTTTCAAGCAATCATCAACCTGTTTATTTGCAAAATCAGGATTTTTTAAAAAATAAACTACTGATTTATAAATTTCTTTTGCATTACACTCGTTTTGTAAAAGTTCTGGGATAACTTCTCTATTATTAATTATATTAATAATATTTGCAAAATTTACTTTAACTAAAGATTTCATAATCAAATAATTAATAAAGTTTATTTTGTAAATTATAATTGATGGTACTTTAGCATTACAAATTTCTAATGAAACAGTACCAGATTTAGAGACTGCAAATATTGAATTTAATAACACTTGAGATTTAATATTTTTATCTGATATAATTTCAACATTATTCAAATTACTATTTTTTAATTTTTCTTTTATTAAATTTTTATTGTCATCTGTTGCATGAAATACAAAAATATATTCTTTGAATTTTTTATTCATTAATTTAACAAAATCCATCAAAATTGGTAAAAGCACATCTGTTTCAGAAGATCTACTGCCAGGAAATATTGATATAATTTTTTTACCTTTAGAAATATTAGAAATATCTACTTTTGAATTATTTTTTTCTAATAAAGGATGGCCAACAAAAGTATTAGCTATATTCTCCTTGTCAAAATATTTTTTTTCAAAGTTAAAAAGCAATAAAAAATGATCAACAAATTTTTTAAATTTTTTCACTCTACTTTCTCTCCATATCCATACTTGTGGAGCTACATAATGGATTGATTTAACATTAGGTTTTATTTTTTTTACTTTTTCGGCTACACGTAAAGTAAAATCAGGGCTATCAACACTAAATATAATATCAGGATTAAATTTTATAATTTCTTCAACGGTTTTGTTTATTTTATTTTTAATTTTAAAAATATTAAATAAAACACTTGTAAATCCTATATAAGTTATTTCCTTTAAATCAAAAATGGATTTTATTCCTAAATTTTTTAAATTTGATCCACCCACTGATAGATACTCTATTTCACCATTATTATTTTTAATTTTTGAAATTACAGTTGAGGCCAATTTATCACCTGATGCTTCTCCAGTTAATATAAATATCTTTTTCATTTTACTGTAATAAACATTTTATTTTTATTAGCGAAATTAATACATGCTTTTTTTTCCAAAAAAATGTTTTGCTTATTTTTTAAAACTACACCCTTTAACCCTACTTTTTTACAATCTTTAAAAGTATCAAGTCCTATTGTAGGAAGATCTACTTTAAGATCTTGTTTTTTTTTAGGAAACTTAATCAAAACACCACTGTTAAATTTTGTTTTTCTTATTGATTGAATTAATTTTTTTGTACCTTTGTAAGTTTCCGTTACCACAACATTATTTTTAACAATAACGGCCTGAACATGGTCGTATGAATTTGAATTTTGAAGAGTCCTAATTCCCTTTTTAATATAAATTAAATCATATTTATTAGGTTTAATTTTTGAATAATTTCCTTTTTTTAACGAAAGTTCTGGATTAAAATATATTGAACTTATGACCTTTATTTTTTCCAAAGACAAAATTTTTATTAAATCTTTTAGAATTGCAGCATCTCCTTTTTTAGCTGCTTTAATTATTCTTGGGATATAATATATCCCAGTGATATCTAATTTTAATTGAGAAAATTTAGGTTTATTTATTTTTCCAGCAAAAATAACTTTGTTGCACTTTTTATCTCTTATTAATTTTAATATCTTGCCAAATTGGCCTATGCTTATACGATATGAATATCTATCTTTTTTAAATATATTATTTTTTGATAGATCAATAATGAAATACTTTTTTTTCTTTTTTTTAATACTTTTTAATATTAATTTTGGAAATTCGGTATCTCCAAAGAATAAGCCTATCATTATTATTTACTAAATGGTGTACAAATTGGTCTTTTTTTATCCTTATTAATAAAATCAACTACTTCTTTTACTAAATTATTATCTTTAAATTCGCCATTTAATTTACTCAAATTTTGATGCAAATTCTCAGTTTTAAAGATTTCTTTATATGCATCATTTAATGTTAAAATTTCTTTATTTGAAATATTTTTTCTCCTTAGGCCAACTAAATTAATTCCACCTAAATAGTTTCTATTACCAAATGAAAGACCATAAGGAATTACATCTCTTGAAACCCCTGTCATTCCACCTATCATTGCCATTTTACCTATACGGGCAAATTGTTGTACTCCACAGTTTCCACCTATAATTACATCGTCACCAATTTCTGCATGTCCTGCTATAGCTGCATTATTAGCTATGACAACGTTATTTCCAATTAAGCAATCATGAGCAATGTGTGCACCAATCATTAACAAATTATTATTACCAATTTTTGTTATACCTCCACCTCCAGAAGTTCCAGGATTTGCTGTAACGTATTCTCTAATTACATTGTTATTGCCAATTACCAGCTCTGTTTTTTCACCTCTATATTTTAAATCTTGTGGATTACTACCAATGGATGCAAATGGATATACTTTATTATTTTTTCCGATCTTTGTATAACCTGATATGTTTACATGAGACTGAATAACTGAATTCTCTTCAATTTCAACATTTGGACCTACTATAGTGTAAGGACCAATATTTGCTGATTGAGAAATTTTTGCTTTAGGGTCTATAATTGCTGTTTTATGTATCATATTAATTTATTTCTTTAATAAATTTTCTTAAATCTTTTGCGGGATAACCCATTACTTTATTATTATCTTTAATATCTCTAATTACACCACTTCCCCCACCAATTTGAACATTATCACCAATTCTTAAGTGTCCAGAAATACCAGCTTGTCCTCCAATCATAACATTATTGCCAATCGTTGAACTGCCTGCGAAACCTACTTGACCTGCAATTATGCAATTGTCTCCAATTTTTACATTATGAGCAATATGAATTTGATTATCTAAAAAAGTATTTTTTCCAATTATGGTGTTTGACATTGACCCTCTATCAATAGTAGACCCACAACCAATTTCTGAATTATCGTTAATTATCACATGTCCTATTTGTGGGTATCTATAATTTTCTTTTTTATTAGGAAAAAAACCAAATCCTTTTTTACCAATTACGCAGCCATCCAAAATTTTAATATTATTATTAATGACTGTGTTTCTTATTATAACATTTGATCCTATAGAACAATTATTTCCTATAAAAACATTTTTTTCTATTATTGAATTATGACCAACTAAACAATTTTTACCAATCTTAACATTTTTTCCTATTAAGACATTTTTTCCAAACTTTACTTTATTTTTATAAGACGTTTTAGATATATCTTTAACAGTGGTATCAAAATCATCATTTATTGAGTCAGGATAAAATAATCTTGTAACTTTAGCCGTAACCATTAAAACATTATTAACAATAATTTTTTTACAATTTTTAGGTAAAAAATCTTTTAGACTGTTTGTAGTTATGCAAAAAGAGGCTTTAGTTTTTAGTGCAAGATTTGCATATTTTTTTGAATGAAAAAAAGTAATATCTTTAACTGTTGATGATGTTAAATCAGCAATATTGTAGATTTTTTTTTGAGGGAATTTTTGACAACTGTTAAGGTGTAAAAGTTTTAATAATTGGTTTATTTCAAATGGTCCTTTGTTTTTAAAAAATGCATTAGTCATTGATACAATTTAATATCAAAACTAAACTGAAATGCTTATCAAGATTTATTGCTAATTATTTCCTATCAACTATTGTTGCTGACCATTGGGCATCGGCCATTTTTTTTTGATTCACAAAAGCTTCACCTTTGTACTTCCAAACTTTACCGTGAGATCTAATAGCCTCAATATTAAGCTCTAACTTACAGTCAGGTATAACTGGGTTTCTAAATCTTGCCTTTTCAACGCTCATCAAAAATACTAATTTATTTTCATAGGTAGATTTATCCAAACCATGAGCAGTCAGTGCTGCTGCTGATTGTCCAAAAGCTTCAACGATTAAGACACCAGGCATAACAGGTTGACCTGGAAAATGTCCTTGTACAAAAAAACTATCTTTTTTAACATTAACTATTGCTGTTGCGGAAAATAATTTCTTTATATTTTTTAATTCATCAATCAAAAGCATAGGTTCTCTATGGGGTAATAGGTTTTTAATCTGGGCTTTATTTAAAGATTCTGACATTTTAAATTAATTTAATTTGATTTTTTTAATTTTTTTATCAAGCAAAACTAAAATTTCTTTAGTTATATCAAGTTCAGTTTTACCTATAATAATATTTTTTTTATCCATAATTATTGAAATATTATTTTCCTTAGAATATTCTGCAAGTATAGGGCTTAAATTTTTAATTATTGTCTCCATTGAAGATAATCTTTTTTTTGTTAAAGAATTTATTTTTTCATTACGATCAGTATTATAATCTTTAACTTCAGTTCTTAAAACAGATATTTCTTTCTGAAAATCCTCCGCAGATAATATATTTTTTTTAGCTAAAACTTCTTGCTCTTTCTTTTTTAATTGATCTTCTTTTTTTTTAAAATAATCTAAGTTTTTTTTGTGACGATTTTCTAACTGCTTTTTTAATGATTGTCCCGCTAAGGATTTATCTAAAATATATTGCATATTAATAAAAGCTACTGTTGATTCTGAAAAAGCAATATTGGGTATTAATTGAAAAAATAAAATTATTAAGACAGTTCTAAAAAGTTTCATTAAAATGTTGTTCCTATTTGAAATCTAAAAGATTCTGTTTTATCTGTGCTAGCTTTAGTAACTGGTTGAGAAAGTGAAAAATTAAGTGGACCAATAACCGTAAACCAATCTATAGCAACACCAACAGATGATCTAATTTTATTTGACTCATCTATTGTATCAGAGTAATCGACGCCCCAAACATTTGCTGCATCCAAAAAAAGAGCCATATCTACAGTTTCTAAAGTTTGAAAAAAGTATGGAACCGTAGTGGCTGCATTAAAAGCTGTTGCATAATTACCTCCAATATAATCATCTGAGTCTTTAGGGCCAATTTTTCCAGATTCAAAACCACGAAGTTTCTTGCTAGGTAAGTAAAGCCTTTTTGAAATTCTTACATCATCATCTGATAATGAGGTTATTGCTCTACCGTATAATGAAAGACTTAATACCATGTCATCCACAACTTCTTTATAAGTATTAATTTCATAACCATTCAAAATTGGTGAACCGTCTGAAACAATTGGTAAACTTTGAGTAAATCTACTTAAATACCCTGATGTCGGTCTATATGCTTGATTTCTTTTGTCATATGAAACACTATAAAAAAAAGAAGAGTCAAAATAACTACCTTCTTGTTTTTTCAAATTAGCAGAGGCAGTGCTTGTAGTTTCTAATTTTTCGTTACCAATTGAAAGTCTTGGGCTGAAATAAGTATCTTCATATTGTTCATAACTAGTTCCTAAACTTACAGAATTTAGCGAAGATTTATATCCATATTCAGTTAATTTGTCTGTTGTTGAGCTTTGTATGGATGTGGTTAAAGATCTATCTGAGTAATTAAAATTTGGATGAGTATAATTAAACATCCCCTTTATTTTATCCTCGCTTAGTTGTAGAGAAGCAGCTAAATTTATTCCTTTTCCTCTAAAATTATTTTCAGCTACTGCAAAACCAAATGTGCTTCCTTCAGAACCATAACCAGCACCTGCTGAAATTTCACCAGTGGCTTTTTCTGTGATAGCAATATCTATAATTTTTTGATTATCTTTAGATCCATCTTTAATATCAGAAGTAACTTTTGAAAAAATTCCTTTACCTTGTAGAGCATTGATTGATTTATTATGCAAAATACTATTAAATGGGTCTCCTTCATCGACGATAAGCTGATTTCGTATAAAATTTTCCTGCGTAATATGATTTCCTAAAATATTTATTTTTTCAACGTAAAATTTTTCAGACTCTTGAATATTGAAAGTAATATTTAGTTTATTTCCATCAACGACTTCTTCACTGACAATAGCGTCAATAAAATCATAATTTTCAGATAAAGCGATTTGATCTATTGTATCTAGAAGTTTTTCTATCTGGCTTAATGAATAGTGGTTATTCTTTAACTTATCAAAAACTTTATTTATTTTTGAAAATTTTCTTTCATCAAAATCTTCAGCAATGACTAAATTCAATTCATTAAATTTAAACTTATTACCTGCATTAATATTATAGGTTAAAGTGAAATACTCATTATCAACTAACTGAGAAAATGCATTTTCTATCACAACGTTGTAATAACCTTTGTTTAAGTAAAAATTTTTAAGTAACCGAATATCTAAATTTATTCTATCTTCATCTAAAAATTTACCTTTAGAGATAAACTTCCAAAATTTAGCTTCCTCTGAGGTTATTATGCTGTGTAATTTTCTATCTTTATATTTTTTATCTCCAATAAAATTTATTTTTTTTATTAATGCTTTGTTCCCCATAGTAACATTATAAATTAAATCAACAGTATTATTATCATTAACTTTTTCATCCAACTTAATTTCAACAAAATAATATCCAGATCTTTTAAAAATATTTTTTATTAGATTTATATCATTTTTTAATAAGAATTTATTATATGGATTTTTTTCTTTTAAAGATATTTGATCATAAAGTTCATCTTTAAACTTTTCTGCCTTTATGCCATTAAAGATTATTGATTGAACAATTGGATATTCTTTTACATTTATTGACAAGATACCGTTTTCTAAATTTAACGAAACATCTTCAAAGAAATTAGTTGAATAGAGATTTTTTAAAACTTTATTAAAATCACTGGCATCCAGATTAGTATTTTTTTTAACATCAGAAAAATTAATTATTGTACTGTCGGAAACTCTAACATTTCCTTGAATTTTAAAAGATGTAACAATTTCAGAAAACGAATTACTTGCAAAAATTAGTGTTAACAGAATGGTGTAAAAAAAAGTTCTAATCATTTTAAAGATCTTATACTTAAAGTTCTAGTTTTCAATCTAACATATTCACTTAATTTGTAAATTTGCCTTGTATTATAAGGACTTATACGTTTGTATTTCGTAAATTCTTTCAAATGTAATAATTTTTTTAAAATTAGATGAATAGACCAAAAACTAATTTTATTTTTTAAGAATAAATCAACCAATTCATCATTACAGCTAACGATAACCGTTTCAAAAAGAGATATCTTTTTTGGTAAATAATTTAAAATATTAATTGATGGAAATTTTTTTGAACTAATATTTTTGAATGTCAGATTATTAAGTTGCTCAATATTAAGTTTATTACTATTTATTTTTTTAACAGTATTGTCATAAATAGTATTAAAAATAGGGATTTTCATATTTGTGTCATGAATTAAAAGCTTGGTTAATCCATTATCAAATTTAACTATTGCATGTACTAATGATTGTGGATGAATAAGAATTTTAAATTTAGATTTATCGAGGTCGAATATTCTTTGCGCTTCAATTAATTCGAAGACTTTATTCATCATTGTTGCTGAATCTACGGATATTTTTTTTCCCATTGACCAATTTGGATGTTTAATTGCAAATTTAGGTGTAGCTTTTTTAATTTTATTTATTTTCCAATTAAGAAATGGTCCACCTGATGCAGTGATTATTATCTTTTCAATAGTTTGCTTTTTTTTATTTTTTAGTAAATACCAAATTGAAAAATGTTCTGAGTCCACTGGAATAAATTTAGTATTATTTTTTTTTAATTCTCTTTCGATTAAGTTCCAAGCACATATAATCGACTCTTTATTAGCTATAGCTACATTTTTTGTATATTTAATTATATCTAGAGTAGGTTGTAAACCAGGTAATCCTGAAATTGCTGATATAGCGTAATCAATTTTTGTATTATATTTTTTAAAAAATTGATCAAAACTATTAAAAATATTTATTTTCTTAAATTTATTTTTTAAGTTTAAGTAATGATTTTTATTCTTTATTACTAAATTTTTCGGTTTTAATATTCTAATTTGTTTTTTTACTTCCTTTAAATTATTATTTGTCGATAATAAAATTACGTCAAAATTTTTTTTATTTTCATTGATTATTTTAACAGTAGTTTTACCTATAGAACCGGTTGATCCAAGAATTGCGATCTTTTTTTTCATTAATAAAATATTTTAAAAATTAAATATGATGTTGGATAGGCAAATATCATTCCATCGATTCTATCGAGTAAACCTCCATGGCCAGGAATGATTTTACCGGTGTCTTTGATTTTGGATAATCTTTTAAAATAAGAGACAATTATATCACCAAATTGACTTGCTGTAGAAATTGCAATCGTCAATATAAAATTATTTAAAGTAAGTTTTTGTTCAGTAACTTCAATATCGTCAAATAAAAATCCTAAATCTGTAAAAAATAAACTCATAAATATTATTGATAAGAAGTATCCCCCAAACATTCCTGAATAAGTTTTATTTGGGCTTACTTTAGTTAACTTGGGTCCTTTAAAAATTTTTCCAAACACATATCCACCAATATCCGTAAATATACAGATCGAAAGGATCATTAAAAAATAAATGTAATCACCGTAAAATTCATTACGAAGGTAAAAAACTGTATAAAAAGAAAAAATTATAAAAATAAAACCAAGTAATATATATGGTTTTTTTCTACTCATCATAAACCATTCGTAAGATGTAATTACAAAACAAATTAAAATAAAAAAGTTAAAAAAAAATGATCCTTTGATAACAAAAAATAATGCTGTCGGAATAAGGATTATAGAACTAATAATTCTTTTAATAAATTCTTGATTCATTAAATATTTCCGTAATTTCTTTTTGTTTTTTTAAACTTTTTTAGTATTTTATTGTAATCGTTTTCCTTGAAATCGGGCCATAATTTCTTTTCAAAGAATATTTCAGAATATGCCATTTGCCATAGCAAAAAATTGCTTAATCTATTGGTATTTCCAGTTCTAATTAAAATGTCTGGATCCGGAATACCTGATGTATATAAATTTTTTTCAATATTTTTTAAGTTTATATTTTGCTTATTTTTAATTGTTTGTTTAAAAGCATAAATCAGTTCTGATTTTGAACCATAGTTTAGAGCCAAATTAACCTGAAGCCTCCTATTTCTTTTCGTTAAATTCTCTGATTTTTTAAGTTTTTTTTTTAATTTATTATTTAAAATACTTATATTCCCAATAATTTTTAATTTTATATTCTGTTTGTTAAATTGATCAATTTTTTGATCTATAAACGTATCTAGCAAAGTAAACAAAAAATTAATTTCACTCTTGGGTCTTTTCCAATTTTCTGTTGAAAAAGCATATAGTGTTAAATATTTAATTTTACTTTTAATTGTATATTTAATTATTGACTCAACTGTTTTTAAACCAGCTCTATGTCCTAAGTTTCTCGATTTTTTATGTTTAATGCCCCATCGACCATTTCCGTCCATAATAATGGCCACATGTTTTACTGGGTTCATATTGTCATAATTTCTTTTTCTTTAGCACCAACTTTATCATCAATTTTTTTTATATGATCATCAGTATAAGTTTGTACAACTTTTTGAAATTTTTTTTCATCATCTTCGCTAATATCTTTATTTTTAAGTAAATTTTTTAGATTATCATTAGCTTCTCTTCTTATATTTCTTATAGAAATTTTGCATTTTTCGCCAATTGTTTTAATCATTTTTTTCATTTCACTTCTTCTTTCTTCACTTAAGTCAGGAATTGGTAATCTAATTAGTTGTCCATCAATTTGAGGATTCAGTCCCAAGTCTGACTTTCTAATTGCAGAGTCTATCAATAGGACATTATTTTGATCCCAAACTTGAATGTTTATCATTCTCGCTTCTGGAGTGGTTATGCTGCCAATTTGATTTATTGGCATTTTTTGTCCGTAAACATCAACTTTAATTAGATCAAGCATATTTGAATTTGCTCTGCCTGTTCTCAAAGAACTAAGTTCCTTTGTAAATACGTCAAATGTTTTATCCATTTTCTGGTTGTAACTCTTGTCATCAAACATTTATTCACCTATTTTTAAACGATAAAAATCTTTTATTTTTAAATCATTAATACTAAGTTCTTTTATAATATCTTGTACTTTTTTTTTGGGGTCCATAACCCATTGCTGAGTTAATAAAGAATTTTCTTCTTTAAATTTATTAATTTTACCTTGACTTATTTTTTTAATAATATCATCTGGTTTACCTGTGCTTTTTAATTCTTCATTTATTAAAGAAATTTCCTTTTCTAAAATATTTTTGTCAATACTACCAGAGTCAAGAGCTATTGGATTTGTTGCCGCAATATGCATAGATAATTGTTTACCAAAATTTTTTAAATTATCAGAAATATCATTTGTTTCTAGTGATACAACCACAGCTAATTTGGATAAATTATCTTTAACCACTGTATGTAGATAATTAAAATTTTTTGAACCATCATGATTGAAAGTTTTTACTCTTCCAATTGTAATTTTTTCACCAATCTTAGCAATTAATGCAACTAAATTTTCCTCAACAGTTTTGCTATTTTTCATTTTTGTTTGTTTTAATTTTTCTAAATCTGAATTATTTGAATTATTAATCTCACTTAATTCTTTTACAAAATTTATAAAATCTTCATTTTTTGCAACAAAATCTGTCTCACAATTGACTTCTATTATTGATACTTTTCTTTCGTCTCCACTTATTGCAACAACTCCCTCATTGGCAACTCTTGACATTTTTTTTGATGCTTTTGAGATACCTTTTACTCTTAATATTTCTACTGCTTTATCTATATCTCCTTTTGACTCTTCTAGAGCAGAATTGCAGTCTTTAAAAC
This sequence comes from uncultured Pelagibacteraceae bacterium, assembly GCA_902588255.1. Lineage (GTDB taxonomy): Bacteria > Pseudomonadota > Alphaproteobacteria > Pelagibacterales > Pelagibacteraceae > Pelagibacter. Next base: position 10,072 of record CACIOK010000005.1, on the reverse strand, counting down.
CTGCGCCAGTAGATTTGCGCAGTTGTTTAACCTTGTCTATGTCGCTCATATTAATTTAGAATTTTATTAGGACTTTTTTTTTCTGTTACTTTTTCTTTTTTTACATCTTCCTTTTTAATATTTTTTTCAACTTTTTCCTCATTCTTTTTAGGTGATGCTTTTTTTGCATTTTCAATTGTTTCTTTTATTAATGAACAATATAAATCAATGGACCTTCTCGCGTCATCATTTCCAGGTATAGGAAAATCTATTCCTCCAGGATCAGAATTTGTATCTAAAATTGCTATTATTGGTATTCCTAATTTTATAGACTCTTTTATCGCCAAAGATTCGTAGTTTGTATCAATAACAAATACTAAATCTGGAACTTTTTTCATTTCTGATATACCGCCTAGCGATCTTTGTAATTTATCTCTTAGTACACTCATTTTTAATAATTCTTTTTTGGTAAATCCACGATTTTCAGATACTAAATCTAAGTTAATTTTTTGAAGTTTTTTTATAGAATTTGAAATAGTTCCCCAATTTGTTAGCATTCCTCCTAGCCATCTATAATTAACAAAATATTGATCTGTGCTTTTTGCTAAATCGGCTATCGCTTCAGATGCTTGTTTTTTTGTTGAGATAAATAAAATTTTACCATTGCTTGCAATTGTATTGTAAACTTTTTCAAGTGCAGCATTAGTTAACTCTAGTGTTTGAGTTAAGTCTATAATGTGAATTGAATCTCTTTTACCAAAAATGTATTTTTTCATTTTTGGGTTCCATCTTAATGTTTTATGCCCTAAATGGACTCCTGCTTCTAATAATTGCTGTATTGTTAAACTTGGTATCTTCATATTTTTTCCCGGTTATGCCACCACAACTATTTCCACTTAAGGACCGGAGGTATAAAACCACAAGCTGTGTGCGTGTTAATTTAGATGGTTATTTACAAATTATTTAAAGAATAAACAAGTGTTTTTTAATGAATAGTTGTTCGAATATCTTGATTTTTGATAATATTAACTAATTTTCTATCAACAAACCTTTTATTTTTTAACTTAAATATTAATTCTTCTTTACCATTGTTAAATTTAATTTTTACATCAGTGCTACCTTCGGCTTTTACCAGTTCTGAAATCTCTTTCATTTGATCTTGCCTTGTAATTTCAAATTCTATTTCAGATATAGGTTTATTAAATAAAGCTTTCAAAGATACAATTTTTTTTACATTTATTCTTCTAAATCTATTTTTGTCATCTGCAAGATTTTTTGATAAAGTCATTAAAAGAGAGTTTCCTTCAACCAAAATATCTCTATTTAGTTCTAATAGGTCTGAAAAGATAAACAACTCAAATACTCCAGTTAAATCTGTCAGTTTTATTACTGCATAACTGTTTCCTTTATTAGTTTTTCTCTCTTGTATTTTTAAGAGTGTAGCCGCAATGTTACTATCTTTAACTTCATTGTTAGAATTAAATTTATTAAATTCGATAATTTTATAATCATTAAATATATCTTTAAATTGGTTTAAGGGATGGTCAGAAATATAAAAACCAACAGCTTCAAATTCTTTTGTTAAGCGCTCTTCGAAATTCCAGTCATTTTTAGATAAAATTAAATTTTCTTCGCTTGATTCTTCGGGACTAAAAAGATCAATTTGATTTGCTATCTTGTTATCAAAGATATTTTTTGATTTTTGAATTAATTTTGGTATTGAATCATAAATAGACTGTCTAGAACTTTTAATAGAGTCAAAAGCTCCAGACTTTACAAGGCCTTCTAATTGTAACTTATTAATATCTTTAGGGTTAACTCTGCTTAGAAAATCACTTAAAGAAGAAAACTCACCGTTATTTTCCCTTTCTTGAACTATATTCGAGACTGCTTCAAAACCTACATTTTTAATTCCTCCTAGTGCATAATAAAAATTATCATTAGCTGATTTAAAATCAGCAAAACATTTATTTATATCGGGTCTTATAATCTTAATATTAAGTCTCTTTAACTCTTCATAAAATTCACTTAATTTATTTTGATTTGAAATATCCATAGTCATTGATGCGGCAAAAAATTCATTCGGAAAATATGTTTTTAAATAAGCTGTTTGATATGAAATAATTCCATATGCTGCTGCATGACTTTTGTTGAAACCATATTCCGCAAATGGTTCTATTTTTAAAAATATACTTGCAGCTACATCTTTTTTTATCCCATTATTTACAGCACCATCAATAAATTTTTCTTTTTGTTTTTCTAATTCTGCTCTTTTCTTTTTACCCATTGCCTTTCTTAAAATATCTGCCTGGCCAGCTGAAAACCCCGATAGTTTTTGTGCGATTTGCATTACTTGCTCTTGATAAATTATAACACCATAAGTTGGTTTTAATATTTCTTCTAAATAAGGATGAAGATAATCAGGTTTTTGTTTTCCGTGCTTACAATCATTATAAGTTGGAATATTGCTCATTGGTCCAGGTCTATACAATGCCACAAGAGCAATAATATCCTCTAAATGATTTGGTTTCATTTTCATCAAAGCTTCCCTCATTCCTGCGCTTTCAAGTTGAAATATTCCAACTGTGTTACCTTTTGATAGTAGATCAAAAACTTTTTGATCATCAAATTTAATATTTTCAATTTTAAAATTTTTATCTTTTTTATTTATTAACTTTTGTGTTTTATTAATAACGGTTAATGTTTTAAGGCCTAAAAAATCAAATTTAATTAATCCTGCTTTTTCTGCTGAATACATGTCAAACTGTGTTGATGGTAAAAGCAAATTTGCAGAGGAATCTTTATATAGCGGAACTTCCTCAGTTAAATTTTTATCAGCAATGACTACTCCGGCTGCATGAGTAGCAACGTTTCTATTTAATCCCTCAAGTTTTAAGGATAGATCAGTTAATTTTTTAACTCTAGGATCATCTTTAATTAATTTTTGTAATCTAGGTTCATTGTTAATACATTGTGATAAACTCTGCGGTCTTGAAGGATCAAAAGGTATCATTTTAGAAATACTATCAACAAAACCATAAGGCAGACCTATCACTCTACCAACGTCCCTAATCACCATTCTTGCCTTTAATTTTCCAAATGTAATTATATGTGCAACTCCATTTTTGTATTTTGTTGTTAAGTATTTAAAGACTAAATCTCTTTTTTCTTCACAAAAATCTATGTCAAAATCAGGCATTGAAATTCTATCGGGATTTAAAAATCTCTCAAAAATCAAATTAAATTTAATTGGATCTACATCTGTTATAGATAAACACCAAGCAACGAGTGATCCTGCACCTGAGCCTCTTCCCGGTCCAACTGGTATATCGTTCTTTTTCGCCCATTTAATATAATCTGAAACAATTAAAAAATAACTAGCGTATTTCATTTCAGTTATAATTTTTAATTCATGATCGAGTCTAGATTTATATTTTTTGTATTTATCACTTTTTGATAAATTAATTTCCTCAACGTTGAATACTTTTAAAAATTTTTCTTTTAAACCTTCCTCTGAATCTTTTAATAAAATTTCATCAGCATCACCTCCTTTTTCTGAACTTATGTTGGGTAATACTGGGTCTGAGGTTTCTGGCCTGAAGTTGCATCTAAAAGGTAAATTATAATTATTTTGTAATGCTTCTGGTAAATCAAAAAATAAATTTGACATTTCATCACTGGATTTAAAATAATGTTGATTTGTATACTTAAATCGATTTTTATCGTTAATGTATGATTTTTTACCTATGCACATCAATGCATCATGTGCTTCATGCATATTCTTATTAATGTAAAATACTTCATTTGTCGCGATTATTGGGATTTTTAAATCAGCAGATTCTTTAAGATTATTTCTTTCAAATTCGACTTCATTATTATCACCATGTCTTTGAATTTCTAAATAAAATTTATCTCCGAATTTAGATGATAAATTTTTGTACAATTTATTAATATCTTCAAGTTTTCCTTTATTAAACAACTTGCCGAAAAGTCCGTTTATAGAACCTGAAAAAACTATTATCCCTTCAGAACTATTTAATAATTCAGAAATATTTAAATTTGGCTCGGATGTTGATTTGTTCAGTAAATATGATTGAGAGGACATTTCTAATATTCTTTTATATCCACTTTTGTTTATTGCTATGAGTGGTAAAAGACCTGTTGTATTTTCATATGAGAAGTTAATTTGTGTTCCTATTATTGGTTGAGATCCAGCTTTAGATATATTTTCTGAAAATTCTAATGAACCACACAAATTAGATGTATCTGATAAACCTACAGAATTTATTTTATTCTCTTTACAAAAAACTTTTAAGTCATCAATTTTAACTGCACCTTCACATATAGAATATTGTGTGTGGATTTTTAAGTGATTAAACTTTTGATTATTTGATTCTTGCATTGATAGTTCTTATATTACCATCAATCATTTCCAGTTTGCAATCAGCCTTATTAGCAAAATATCTATTATGAGTTGCATAAATAATTATCCTATTAGAATTTTTTAGTTTATATAAAACATTAAAAACTTCTTGAGCGGTTGTCTGATCTAAGCTTCCGGTAGGCTCATCTGCTAAAATAATTTGCGGTTCATTAATTAAAGCTCTTGCAATAGCTATTCTTTGCATTTCGCCACCAGATAACTCAGAAGGATAATGATTAACTCTATCAGATAAACCCATTTTTTTAATAATTTGTCTTGCTGCATCTAAGGATTTTTTTTTATTATTTGTAAGAGACAGTCTAGCAAGGTAAACGTTCTCCAAGGCTGTAAAATCTGGAAGTAAATTATTTTGTTGATAAACAATTCCTATTTTTTTGGCTCTAATTTTATCGTTTTTTACAGAATTAGAAAAATTTATTATATCTTTATCAATTTTAATTAATCCTGAAGTTGGCTTATCAATAAGTGATAAAATATTTAATAAAGTTGATTTTCCAGAACCAGAAGGTCCAACAACTGAATAAACTTTTCCTAAATTAAATTTAAAATTAATTTTTTTTAATACTAAAATTTTTTTATTTGTCAAAAAAGATTTTGATATTTTATTAAGAGTAATTAAATTATTCATATTTCAATGATTTAACTGGATCCAACTTAGATGCTTTAATTGCTGGAAATATAGAAACTATGCTAGTAACTAGTATTGAACAAATCGATATTATCAAAATAGAAAAGAAATTTATTTCTGTTGGCATTTTGCTTAAAAAATAAATTTCTTCGGGAAACAAAGTTATATTGAAAACTGTACTTAAAAAAATTCTAATTTTTTCTATGTACATAGAAAATGCAACACCTAAAATAATTCCAAATAGAGTTGCTGATGTTCCAATTATAACACCTACTAGAAAAAAAATTTTTGTAATTGATTTATTTAATACACCTATGGATTTCAATATTGCAATTTCTCGAGTTTTATTTTTAACCAATATAGTTAAACCTGAAATAATGTTAAAAGCTGCAACTATTATTATTAATGATAAAATTATAAACATTACATTTCTCTCAACTTTCAAAGCTGAAAATAAAGATCTATTCATATCTGACCATGTATATATAAATTGATCTTTAAAAATAGACTGAATTATATTTTTGCTCTTTTCAATGTCAGACGGATTTTTCAAATATATTTCTAAGTTTCTACTACTTTGATCTAAGTCAAAAAAATCCTCTAAAATATTTATATTTATAAAAGCTACATTGTGATCAAATTCAGAAAAACCACTATCAAAAATCGAATTAATAATAAAAGTTTGCTGTTTAGGCAAATTACCAATTACAGTTTCGATTCCTGTAGACGACATAACTGAAATTTTATCACCAATTTTTAAGTTTAATGAAAAACTCAATTCTTTACCTATTGATATATTATTTTTTTTTAAATTATTCTTATCACCAACAAAATTTTTATTACTAATAATTTGAAGTTTTGCAAAATCACTAGTTTTATATCCTCTTAAAACTATACCTTTGGTAAAATCTTTGTTTAATAAAACAGCTTCTCCACTGCTACTAAAAATTAAATCTTTTGAAATTAATTTTAAGTTTTCATTATTTAACTTTGAACTATCTATTTGCTTTTCATAAGGATCAACTGTTACATGAGCGTTAAAACCTACTATTTTATCAATTAATTCGTTTCTAAAGCCATTCATCACAGACATAACTATAATCAAAACTGCCACACCCAAGCTTATTCCTATAAATGAAAATATTGAAATGACGTTTAAAAAACCATCTTTTTTTCTGGTTTTTAAATATCTAAAGGTAATTTCTTTTTCTAAAGTAGAAATCAAATTTTTTCTTTTTGTTTATTGATTAATTCAAATATTTGATCAAGTGATAAATTTTGAGTTTCTTTTCCAATCTCTTTAAACTCAAATAAATCACCTTCAGATTTTTTACCGATAATAATTTGAAAAGGTACACCTATTAAATTAAATTTTTTCATTTTTGATGATAAATTCTCATCAGTATCATCAATAATTGTGTCAATTTTTTTACTTTCTAAAAATTTATATATTTTCATTGCTTTTTCTAAATTAGACGTATCATTTTTCGTAATCATTGGAATAATTCCTAGCTCGTAAGGAGCAACACTTAAAGGCCATTTCATTATTTCTTCTTCCTCATTATACTTAGCTTCAATTATAGCTCCAACTAGTCTGGATACTCCAACACCATAAGATCCCATCTTAACATAATCTTTTTTACCATTGGGCAAATCAACTGCAGCATTTAAAGGTTTTGAATATTTATCTCCAAAATAAAAAATATGCCCTACTTCAATTCCTTTAGTTATAAGTCTATTATTTGTTAAAACTTCTTTTTCGAAATTTTCCTTACTAAATTTTTCATCAGTTACAGCATAAAAAGCCTCATATTTTTTTCTTAAATTATCTAATGATTTTTTTTCGAGTGTTGCGTCATCGAAACTAACTTCAAAAATTCTTTTATCTGTAAAAATTTTACTTTCTCCAGTTTCTGCTAAAATAATAAACTCATGAGATAAATTTCCTCCTATAGGACCAGTATCAGCAGCCATTGGTATAGCTGTGAGTTCTAATTTTTTAAAAGTTCTTAAGTACGAAAGAAAAAATTTATTATAAGAATATGAGGCCTCTTCATCACTCACATCAAAAGAATAAGCATCTTTCATATAAAATTCTCGGCAACGCATTATTCCAAATCTTGGTCTAAGTTCATCTCTAAATTTCCACTGAATGTGGTAGAGAAGTTGAGGTAGGGATTTATAAGATTTAATGTGAGATCTAAATATGTCTGTTATCAACTCTTCATTTGTTGGTCCATATAACATTTCTCTATTTTGACGATCTTTAATTCTGAGCATTTCATCGCCATAATCATCATAACGACCACTTTCTTTCCAAATTTCACTCGACTGAATTGTTGGCATTAAAATTTCTTGCGCTCCAATTTTGTTTTGTTCTTCTCTTACAATTTTTTCAATTTTTTTCATTATTTTAAAGCCAAGTGGCAACCAAGAATAAATGCCAGCGGAAGATTGTTTAATCATTCCTACCCTAAGCATTAACTTATGTGATTTTATCTTAGCTTCTGTTGGGTTATTTTTTAAAATTGGTATAAATGATTTTGATAAATACATTATAATTCATTATGTTTTTTAAATAGAAATATTCAATTAAATTCTTACTAAGTTAATGTTTGTAAATGGTTTTTTTCCTGTTTTTTCTTTAGAATATTTTCTACAAACTATCTTAAGTGTGTCAATAAGATTGATTTCTTGCTTTTTACTATTCAAAGAATATGTTTTTGTTGTATTTTCAATTTCGTCCTCTAAACCATTTATAAACTCATCAGTATGAATTATCGGAAGTCCTTTAAAAGTTAAAATTGGCCTTTGGTGGATATTTCCTTTTGGTGTTACCATTATAGTTACTTCCATGTATCCATTGTTACTTAAATTTTTTCTATCTTTTATTGATTTAGAGTCTTCGTCTACACTTACATTTCCATCTAGATAAAGTCTTCCACTTGGTGCTTTATCATAAACTTCAGGTTTACTGTCTAATTTAACTATATCGCCATTTTCTACTTGTATTGGAAAAGGTACCTGCATCTCTTTTGCAAAATTTATATGCTCAATCATATGTCTATGTTCACCATGAACAGGAATTACACATTTTGGTTTAACCCAATTATACATATCTTTTAAATCCTCTCTGTTTGGATGTCCTGAAACATGAACAAATTCGCTATCTTCTGAAATTACTTCAACCCCATCTTTTACTAACTGGTTATGTAGTTTGTATAATTTTTTTTCGTTCCCAGGGATTATTTTTGACGAAAATATTACTGCATCATCTTTTTCAATAAAAACATCTGGATGTATTGCATTCGAGATTCTCATCATAGCACCCATCGGTTCACCTTGGCTACCAGTGCATAAATAAATAATTTTATCCCTCGAAAAATTTTTTGCATCTCTAGCATCAACAGGCTCTATAACATTTTTTAAGTACCCACATTGTCTAGCTGCTTTATATATTCTATGCATTGACCTGCCTACAAGAGCAATCTGTCTTCCTGTTTTTTCTGCACAATAAAAAACAGTTTCCATACGTGCAACATTTGATGCAAAGGATGTTACAATAACTCTTTTTTTGAGTCTGCTAATTATATTATACAAACTTTTTCTAACATCTAATTCAGAACCCGATCTTCCAACACTAAAAACATTTGTAGAGTCACAAATCATCGCTAAAACACCTTCTTTTCCGATTTCTTTTAATCTTTCAGAATTAATTTTCCCCCCTATTAAAGGATTTGGATCCACTTTCCAATCTCCAGTATGAAGGACTGTTCCTTTTGGAGTTTTAATTCTTAAACCGTTTGGCTCTAAAATTGAATGAGTTAAAGTTACATATTCAATTTCAAAAGGTTCAAGTTTTACAGTACCATTTAGATCAACTATATTTAAATCTTTTGCTATATCTATATTTTTTTCTTTAAATTTTTCTTTAACTAATAAAGCTGTAAAAGGAGTTGCAAAAATTTTACATTTTAATTTTGGCCACAAATGTGCAATAGCTCCGATGTGATCCTCATGAGCATGCGTTAAAACTATTCCTAAAAGATTTTCGCTTCTCTCAACAATAAAACCTGGATCAGCATAAATGAGGTCAATACCTGGCAAACTATCATCAGCAAAAGTTACGCCAATATCAACCATTATCCATTTATGTTCACTAGGCTTTCCATAGGCAAAAAGATTCATATTCATGCCTATTTCACCAGAGCCGCCCAAGGGGCAAAATAAAAATTCTTCTTTCATTTCTTGTGCTTGATTAAACTTGCAGCTCTTATAAGGCCATTAATGGTAATGTCTTTATTTATTTTAATATTCGATTTTAATGAATTTTTAAATAAATATGAAAATCCTCCAGTAGCTACTATTTTAAATGATTTTCTTGTTTCTTTTTTTATTAAACCCATAATATTATCAATTAATCCATTATATCCCCAAAAAAAACCTGATCTAACTGCAGAAATTGTATTTAGACCGATTACCTTATTAGTTTTTTTTAAATTAAGATTAGGGATTAAACTAGCTTTGTTTATAAGTGTTTTCAAAGAAAGATTAACACCAGGAGCAATCACTCCTCCATGATATACATTGTTTATTAAAACATCAAATGTTGTTGCTGTCCCAAAATCTAAAATTATATAATTTTTATTTTTATTTAAAACTCCCAAAGCGTTAGCAATACGGTCTGATCCAACTTGTTTTTTGTTAACTTTAATTTTAATTAATTTATTTAAAGGGAGATTTTTTAATTCAAAACATTTTATGATATAAAATTTTTCAAAATAATATTTTATAGTATTAAATGTTTTTGGAACAACACTAGAAAACAAACATTTTTTTACATCAGTTTTATAATATTTAGTCTTTTTAAAGATTTTCTTAAGTAAACTGAAGTTTATATTTTTTGATTTTAAATTAAATCTTTTGATGATCTTATTCTTTGAATTAATTAAACAAATTTTAGTTTCAGTATTCCCTATATCACCAACTATTATCATAAAATTTTTCCAGCAAAAGAAGAA